>CAZLBL010000022.1:0-28992 GCA_964557825.1 uncultured Ruminococcus sp. | reverse complement strand
GGTAAATGGAACCCGCCGCCTAAGAGGCGGGGGACATCTTGCCTAAGTTATATTTCAGCGAAAAATTTCGGCGGAGCAAAAGCGCCGCCGAAAGGGTCATTTTTTTGGATTGATAAATTCGCGATAATCATAAAGATACTGTATTCCGGACCAGAGGGTAAGCGCCGCGCAGATTATCATCATCACATGACCTATGATATCAACAGGAAACCACAGCGGCATAAAGCCAAGCTGAACAATAATGTGCATTGCAAGCATAAGGCTTATAGCAATCATGGTAACAGCGGTTTTTACCTTGCCAAGCCAGCCCGCTGCGATTACCACCTTTTTGTCGCTGCCCGCCGCCACAAGGCGTATGCCTGATACGGCAAACTCCCTTACAAGTATTATTATTGTAACCCACGAAAACGTCCAGCCAAGCTCTGTCATACAGACAAGCGCTGCCGCTACAAGAATTTTATCGGCAAGCGGGTCAAGGAATTTGCCGAAATCCGTAACCATGTTGTATTTTCGCGCTATCCTGCCGTCAAAAAGGTCGGTAATGCTTGCAATACCGAAAACCACAAGCGCCCAGAAATAATTAAGCGGAATAGCGTCCACCAGCATAAACACCACAAACAGCGGCACAAGCAGCACCCTTAACAGGGTAAGTTTGTTTGCAAGGTTCATATCGCTTCTCCTATAAGGTTGTTGTCGATTACGTCAAATATCCTTATTCTGATAAAATCTCCCGTTTTAAGTCCCATTTCCTTTGGTGCGGAGAAATATATCATTCCGTCAATTTCGGGCGCGAACATTGCGCTTCTGCCGAAATAAAGACCGCCCTCGGCAAGATATTTGTCATAGCCCTCCACAACAACCTCTGTTTCAGAGTCTATCATGCTTTTATAAAGCTCTGCAACACGGGTGTCCTGCTGTTCTTCAAGGATATCCTTGCGGTGTTCACGGATATTTTCCTCCACCATATCAGGGAACGAGGCTGCGGGCGTTCCCTCCTCCTCAGAATAGGCAAAGCAGCCCATGCGCTCAAATTGCATATCCTCTGCAAATTCGCCAAGCGCATTGAACTGCTGCTCGGTTTCTCCGGGGAAGCCTGTTATAAACGTGGTTCTGAGCGTAATACCTGGAATTTCGCTTCTAAGCTTTGCAACAAGCGCGCGCAGCGACTGCTCATCGCCCTTTCGGTTCATGCGTTTAAGTATATCGCCGTCGCAGTGCTGCATGGGGATATCAAGATATTTAACTATCTTATCCTGCCGCTTAATGCAGTCGATAAGCTCATCGGTAATCCTTTCGGGGTAGCAGTAAAGCAGTCTTATCCATTTAAGGCCGTTAATCTCACACAGCCTGTCCAGAAGCTCGGGAAGCGCAAGCCTGCCGTAAAGGTCAAGACCATAGCGCGTTGTATCCTGCGCGATTACGATAAGCTCCTTAACGCCGTCCGCCGCAAGCAGCTTTGCCTCCTCAACGATATTTTCCATGGGACGGCTTCTGAAATGTCCGCGTATATCGGGAATAGCGCAGTAGGTGCAGCGGTTGTCGCAGCCGTCCGCAATTCTGAGATAGGCATAATGCGGCAGCGTGGAAATAATGCGCTTGCCCTCCATGCTGTGGGATTCCTTATCGCCGAAAACATATTCCGTGCCGCCATCGCGAACCTTTTCCAGTATCTCGCCTATTCTGCCGTAATCCGAAATTCCAACCACCGCGTCAACCTCGGGAAATTCCTCAACAAACTGCTCGCGGTAACGCTCCGAAAGGCAGCCTGTAACAACAATGTGCTTTATCGTACCCTCGTTTTTCAGGTTGATAAGCTCCATAATCCAGTTTATGGCTTCCTCCTTGGCGCTCTGGATAAAGCCGCAGGTGTTTACCAGTGCGATATCCGACATACCCGGCTCCTGCACAAAGGCAAAGCCCTTGTCGGCAATTCTCGCCATCATCTGCTCGGCGTCCACCTGATTTTTTGCGCAGCCAAGCGAAACTATCGCAACCTTTGTTTTCTTCTCGCTCATTTATCAAAAATCCTCGTTTTCTTCATAATCGTCAAAATCGTCCTTTTCCTCAAGCAGCCGCTCTATGCACCTTTTTACAGAGGTATAGTCATAGCCCCTGCGGGCAAGCGCCGCAATGGTTCGGCGGCGGTCATCGTAATCGGCGATTTTGTTGTAATATCTGCGGGAAAGCAGCTCGGTTATCTCCTCGTCAAGCTCGTCTGCCGAAAACTCCGCAAGGGTGTTTTCCACAAGCTCTGCCGAAAGACCACGGTGCAGCATTTCATGCCTTGCCTTGCGCAGACCCATGCGCTTTGTGTGAATAAGGTAGTCTGCAAGCTTTGGCGCGTATTCCTCATCGTTGACATAGCCGTAATCACGCATTGCGTCTGCGGCATAGCGCGCCGTTTTATCGTCATAGGTACGGCGAAGCTTGTTGTACAGCTCGGCATAACAATACTGCTTTGTGCCAAGAAGATACAGCGCACGCTTCTTCGCCTTGCGCTTTGTATCCGCAAGCTGAAGCCGCCGCAGCTCGTCGCCCGAAAGCTGCCCGCCCTTGTGCAGGTCAAAATCCGTTACCACGGCGCTGTTTACAAAAAACGTCTGCTCGTCCTCAAGCACCAGCTTGTATGTATCGCCCTTGAACGCCGAAAGCTCGGTTATCAGCATTATTCAAGCTCCTCAGGAGAAAACTCCGCAAAATCATCATCGTCTGCGGCGGCAGGCTTGGCTGTCTGTGCTGAAGCTTCCTCGGTCTTTGGCTCGTCGTCCTCGGTAGAAAGCAATGCGCTGCTGTCGCTTGCAAAGCGCTCGCGAACCTTTTTCTCAACCTCCTCGCATACCGTGGGATTATCCAGCAGGTACTGCTTTACCTTGTCCCTGCCCTGACCGATTTTCATATCGTCATAGCTGAACCATGAGCCGCTCTTTTTGATTATGTCGAACTCAACCGCCGTATCAATAATCTCGCCCATTTTGGAAACACCCTCGCCGTAGAGCATATCAAACTCCGCAACCTTAAATGGCGGTGCAACCTTGTTTTTTACCACCTTGCACTTTGTGCGGTTGCCGATTATCTCGCCGCTGTCCTTGATAGGCTCGCCGCGGCGCACCTCTATACGCACGGAGGAATAGAATTTCAGCGCGCGTCCGCCCGGCGTAGTTTCGGGATTTCCGTACATAACGCCGATTTTTTCTCTTATCTGGTTAATGAATATCGCAACGCAGTTGGATTTGCTGATAACCGAGGTAAGCTTTCTGAGCGCCTGCGACATAAGCCTTGCCTGAACGCCTACATGAGCATCGCCCATATCTCCGTCTATCTCGGCACGGGTTGTCATTGCCGCTACCGAGTCAAGAACGATTATATCGATCGCGCCCGAACGCACCAGTGTTTCAATAATCTCCAGTGCCTGCTCGCCTGTATCGGGCTGAGATACAAGCAGGTTGTCAATATCAACGCCAAGCTTTCTGGCATATACGGGGTCGAGAGCGTGCTCAACATCAATAAAAGCCGCCGTTCCGCCAAGCTTCTGCGCCTCTGCCACTGCCTGAAGCGAAATTGTGGTTTTACCCGAGGACTCCGTGCCGTATATCTCGATAATTCTGCCGCGCGGAAGTCCGCCGATACCAAGCGCCAAGTCCAGCATAAGCGAGCCTGTGGAAATACACTCTATATCCATGTGGCGGTTTTCGCCCATGAACATTATCGCGCCTGCACCGTAGGTTTTTTCAATCTGCGCCATTGCGGTTTTAAGCGCCTTTTTCTTCTCCTCCGGGTCAACCAGCTTTACAACGGGCGCAACCGCCGCCTTTTTCTTATCCATTGCCATTGGTGTTTCCTCCTGTATCTTCTTAACAATTTAATCCTTAATTCCATAAACCACGCGGTTGTTTCCGCCGTAGTCCTTTACAACCTTGGGGTGTATTCCGTTTTCTGCAAATATCTGTGAAACAGCCTCTCCCTGCGTTTCGCCAATCTCAACCGCAAACAGCCCGCCGCTTTTAAGGCGCTTTGTCCATATCCGCAGAATTGCGCGGTAAAAATCCAATCCATCATTGCCGCCGAAAAGCGCCATTTCAGGCTCAAAGCAAAGCTCTCTTTGCAGGCAGCGCATTTCCTCTGCGGTAAGATACGGCGGATTTGAAACAATCATGTCAAACATCTGTGAAGCCGCCGTGCGCTCGTCCAGAACGTCCGCAAGCACGGGGGTAACGCTGCCCTTAATGCTGCCGCTGTTTTTTTCGATATTGCATTTAAGGTATTCCATAGCCTGCGGAGATTTTTCATAGCAGTATATCTGCGCCCTGCGCTGTGCGCCAAGGCAAATGCCTATACAGCCGCTGCCCGCGCAAAGGTCTGCGCATACCATGCCGTCCGCAAGATAATTCTCCGCCGCAAGCTCCACAAGCGTTTCGGTATCCTGCCGCGGGATAAGCACACCCTCGCCGACCTCGAAGGTGAGGTTATAAAAATCCCACTCGCCGAAAATGTACTGAAGCGGCTCGCCAAGAAGCCTGCGCCGAAGTATTTCCAGCGCCTGCGCCTCCTGCTGCGGCGAAGCGCATATATCAGGGTCGCGCAGCACGGCAAACCTGTAATCACAGCCCACGGCGCGGCTGAGAATAAGCTGCGCCTCATGCCCTGCTTCCGATATATCATTACCGTTGTTTGCTGCGGCAAGGTCAGCTTTTATTCTGCTGTACAGTGCTTTAAGACTTACCATTCGTCATTTTCTCCCTCTTTGGGAAGCACGGGAGTAATTGCCGCAATTGCAATTTCAATCTGCTTATCGTCAGGCTCTCTTGTGGTAAGCCGCTGCATCCACAGACCAGGGGCAGAAATAACTCTGGTAACAATGTTATCGTGCCTGCCCGCAATTCTGATAAGTTCATAGGCTATACCCACAACAACAGGCAGCAGCAGAAGCTTAATTCCCACCCTTGCAAGCACCGCAAGCAGCGAATTTGTTATGCCGAACCATTGCGCTGGATTTATCGGAACAATGGTATACACAAGTATGCTTACCAGCAGCGACAGAATTATAAAGCTTGTACCGCAGCGCGGGTGGAAGCGTGTGTATTTTTTGATATTATCAACCGTAAGCTCCTCACCGCCCTCATAGCAGGCGATGGTTTTATGCTCTGCGCCGTGATATTCATAGGTGCGGCGGATATCCTTCATCTGCGCCACAACCGCCATATATCCCACAAACAGCACCACGCGCATAACACCCTCAAACACGGACTGCCACATGGAAATATCAACCGCCGCCATGCCGTAAACAGTATCTGCCGCCGAAGCCCCGGGGGCAAGCACGGCTGCGATATCGGGAGAAAGCGCCGTCTGCGCGGCGGGTACAAGCGTTTCAATCCAGTCATAAAGCGCCGTAGGCACAACCGCAAACAGCAGCACGGCAAGCGCTACGCCGATAACCATGGCAATCGCCATGATAACTCCCGTAAGCTTATCGCCAAGCTTTTCGTCAAGCCATTTTTCAAATTTGGAGGGTTCCGCGTTTTCCTCCTCATCAAGCATACCGCTTTTTTCTGCGGATTTCATCATGCAGCTGTATCCCTCCGTAAGCGAGGTTACAAAGTTTATGCTGCCGCGCACAAACGGCGCTTTGTTGTACCACTTTTTAGGTTTTAGCTCCCATTCATCAACATCAATGCCGCCGTCCTTCATGCGCACCGCCATAGCGCCCTTGGAAACACCTTTCATCATTATGCCCTCAATAAGCGCCTGACCGCCTATCTTGGTTTTTTTGCAGCATTTATCTTTTTTATTGCTCATTATCGTTCCTTTCCTTTTTGGGCATAAGCGGCAGAGTTATGCTTACCGTTGTGCCTGCGCCAAGCTCGCTTTCTATATCTAAGGAGCCGCCGTGCATAAATATTATCTCGTCCGCAACCGCAAGCCCTATTCCGGAGCCGCGCCGCGTGCTGTTAGCCTTATAGAATTTTGCCTTCACCTTTGGCAAATCTGACTGCGCAATACCAAGTCCCGTATCGGCTACGGATATCGTAACAGAGTCCTCGGTGCGGGTGACGCTTATATCAATCCTGCCGCCTGCGTCGGTGTATTTAATAGCATTGTCGATAACGTTGATAAACACCTGCCGCAGCCTGTTTTTATCGCCATAAACAACGCAGAGGAACTGCGGCTCGGTATAGCTGATGATTTTGTTTTCCTTGCCTGCCTTATCGTAGTATATCAGAAGCGCGTCGTCAAGCTCCGCAAGTATATCGCAGCTTGCCATCTGAAGCGTGAATTTTCCGTTCTGTATGCGGGAAAAATCAAGAAGCTCCTCAACCATGCTTTCAAGGCGGTCTGTTTCGCGGGTGATTACTTTCATGCCTTTGTTGAACGTTGCCTCGTCATATCCCTGCTGAAGCGTTTCGCTCCAGCCCTTAATGGCGGTAAGCGGCGTTCTCAGCTCATGCGATACCGAGGATATAAAGTCATTCTTTATGGTTTCGGAGTTTTCGAGCTCGTCCGCCATATCATTGAATGCCCGCGACAGCGCGCCGATTTCATCGTTATTCTTTATCGCTATGCGCTCCGAAAAATCGCCCTTTGCAAGCTTCTGGGCAGTGGTGCTTATCTCCACAAGCGGCACGCATATCGACTTTACAAAGTACAGTCCCGTTAAAACAAGCAGTAGTATCACTGCGGCACTTATTGCAAGCGCGGTTACCATGATGGTCATAAGCTGCCTGTCGATACCGCCAAGCGAGGTTACAAACCTCAGCGCACTGTAATTGCTGCTTGGCTGGGCGATTTTAACCGTAACGGCAAGAATATTCTCGCCGCCGTCCATGCCAATGTAAACACCGACGCCATCGTCCGATTGAAGCGCCGCCTCATAATCGGGCATATTATAGCTGCTGTCGGGAGAAAATCCGCTTGAGGACAGCGTAACCTCGCCGTTTCCGTTTACGGACATCATCTCCATCTGGTCTTTTTTCTCGAAATTCTCAATAACCTCGCGTATCTCGGTGGAGTAATTAACGGCAAGGTCCTCATAAAGTCTTGAAAGAATTGTGGCTGTGGCGTTTGCCTCGGACACGACATAATTCTCAGCAGAGCCATAATAATACTGCCGTGTAAAGTAGTATATGCCAAGGTTTGCAATTACCAGCAGCACGCCCACAACGCTCAGCGTGTTTATCATCCAGCGGCGCGCTATCGAGCTTTTCGCCATGCCTGCCCTGCGCGCGGGCTGTGGAATTTTTGTTATATCGGTCATAGTATCACAGCGTCCATTTATAGCCGTAACCCCATATTGTCTGTATGTAGTGCGGCTCGGAGGGGTCGTCCTCTATCTTCATTCTAAGGCGGCGGATATTTACGTCCACCACCTTGTCATCGCCATAGTAGGCGTCGCCCCATATATGCTGAAGTATTGTCTTGCGGTCAAGCGCGGTATTGATGTTTTTAAGCAGGTATTCCATTATCTGATACTCAACCTGCGTAAGCTCAATAGGCTCGCCGTTTTTGGAAACCGTGCGGCTCTGTGCGTCAAGCAGAAAAGGACCGGTGCGTATATTCTTCGGCTGCTCCGGCTGAACCCTGCTGACGTTTACGCGGCGGTATATTGCGTCCACCCTTGCTACAAGCTCCGATGGAGAAAACGGCTTTGTAACATAATCGTCCGCGCCTATCATAAGGCAGTTTACCTTATCCATCTCCTGACTTTTTGCGGAAAGCATTATAATGCCTATCTCGCTGCTCTGCTCCCTTATCCATTTGCAAAGCGCAAAGCCGTCCATACCCGGCATCATAATGTCAAGCAGCGCCACATCAAAGCAGCCCTCCTGCCTGCGGTATTCCATAACCGCCTCCTCGCCGCTTGCAACGTCCACAACGTCATAACCCGCGCGGCGCAGATTTATCACAACAAAGTCGCGGATTGCCTCCTCGTCCTCGCATACAAGTATTCTTTTCATGCCTACTCCCCTTTGTTACAGTATTATGAAGCTGTTCTTCAGCTCGTCCTCGCTGAGGGCAAGCTTGCCCGTGCGGTAGCCGTCTGTTTCGGAATAGCAATATACGCACTCGTCATTTGAGCCAAGCACCTTAAGGCTTGCCGCGGCATTCATCGCCTGCAAATCGTTGCGGTCAATTATGCGTATGCGCATAAGTTCGGTTGAGGAATTTACCTCCAGCCCGTACCTGTTGTCATAGCCGATAAAAATTATCTCGTTGTTCTGGATATCGGGTACGGCAGTAACAACCCCGCGCCAGCGGTTTGGAAACAGCAGCGCAAAGCCGTATTTGCTGCTGTAATAGCCATAATGCTCCGCCACAAGGCTGTTATCCTTCACCGTGTACCACTGCACGGCGCAAAGCTGCTCCGCGCGCGGCAGCGTTTCGTATCCGGGAAGCGCGGTCATGCTTGGAATTTCCAGATAACCGTCACCGTCTATGTCATAACAGCTTACATCAGCCATGTAATTATTTGTAAAGCGCGAAACAATCCCGCTGTCTGCGTCCGCTCCAACGCCATCGGGACTTACTATGCCGTTTGCACGGCAATAGATTACATCAGTGCCATAAACGCCCTGAGAGCGCGTATAATCCAAAAACAGCGCAGGAACGTTCTCTGCAAGCAGCCCCTTGGTTACGCCCGTAATCTCGGCGTGCGCACCGACAAGCTCCGCCTCGCTTATCTTCTGAAAGCTGCCGTCCACGCGTGAATACATCGCCGCCATGGAAATTCCCGTTGCCTTATCCGTTGATACCGTCACAAGCTCGTCCTCGCCGTCGCTGTTAAGGTCAAACACCTCAAGGCAGGAATAAGAGGCGGCGCAAAGCTCCCGCATAATACCGTCCGAGTAGTTAAGCACGCTGAACGATTTCTCGGTCTGGTTAAGCATGGAGTAGCGGATAAGTATATCAATACTTGAACCCGTGCCAATGCTTGTAAAGCTTATGCTGTCAACCTCGCTGCCTATGCAGGCAAGGTCGTACACAACCTGCCATTTGCCGTTATGCTGGTCAAGCACCTTAAGCCGCAGCGCGCCCTCGCCCGTCTGCACCGAGTCCGACTCATAGAACACCAAGGCTTCCTCGCCGTCCTCATCGTCAATATTGCGTACAACAAAAGCGGAGCGATAATCGCCGCCCTTGGGGTATTTAAGCTGGATTGAGCTGCCAACGCTGTTTATCAGCGCCTGATATATCTCATTCTGCTGGGCGTCAAGCTTGGGCGGGGTTAGCAGATTTTCCATAGAAGCGCCCACCGAGCAGCCCGTAAGCAGCAGCGCCGCAAGCAGCGCCGCGATAGCCTTTATCTTCACATACAGCCTCTTTTCAACAAGATATAGTTATACATGATGTTATTATAACACAAATATCGAAATAATGAAAGGGCTTTTTGAGATTTTCTTAAAATTTTTATGCACTTGCAATTATCGGATTTTTGTGTTAATATATGTTGTAAGGAACATAGCGCCGCAGTGCGCCCGATTTAACGATTGCAGGGGTGAATGTTATGAACGATATGTGGCTTCATTATTTCACAAATGATGACAGCTTTCCGTTTTTTATACAGTACGGCGAGCATGAAAATACCATGTTTCGGCATGGGCACGCGGACTTTTATGAGCTTGTTGTTGTAATGGATGGCAGCGCCGACCATGTCGTTGAAAACGAGCATTTTCCCGTAAGCAAGGGGGACGTTTTTGTAATGGGCAGCGGAACTGACCACAGCTATGAAAACGCCAAGGGTTTCAAAATTTGCAACATAATGTTTCGCCCCGAAGCGCTGCTTTCCTCGGATTATGACATAAAGCAGCACGCGGGCTTTCATGCGCTTTTTCTGCTTGAGGCGCAGGTGAACAGCGCGCAGGGCTTCCGCAGCAGGCTTAAGCTGACGCACTCTGCTTTTTCGGAAATTGAACGGCTGCTTGACGCGGCTGTTGAGGAATATTCCTCCGACAGACCGGGAAAAAAGACCATGCTGCTTTCCTACTTCATGCAGATTGTAACAAGGCTGTCCCGTCTTTATGACGCGCCCTCAAAGCAGCGCGAAATAAGCGGCATGGCAGAGGCTGCCGCATATATGGAAAACCACTACATGGACGATATCACGATAGAACAGGTGCTGGAGATTTCGCACTACTCGCAGCGTCATTTTATAAGGCTGTTTTCCTCGGCATACAACACCACTCCGCAGAAATATCTTATGTCAATACGCCTGCGGCGCGCGTGTACGCTGCTTAAAGAAGGCTCGCTGCCCATCACAGAAATCGCGCTGCGCTGCGGCTTCAGCGACTCAAACTATTTCAGCCGCGCGTTCAAAAAGGCTCACGGAATGACTCCCTCGCAGTATCGCGGCGGATAACCGCGCCGCATTGCCATAATCCCGATAAAAAGCAGAAATGCCGCTTCCGATTTCACCACGGAAGCGGCATTATTATGTATATCAAATATGCAGCCTGCGCTTTTCCTGCTTTTCGGCATACATCAGACCGTCTGCAAGCCTTGTCAGCTCGTCCAGTGCGGGAAGCTCTGACGGCTGCACAGTTACTATTCCAACGCTTGACTCTATGGAATACGGCTTGTTGTGCGCTGTCCTGATAGCTTCAAGATAGCTTGCCATATCGGCACGAAGCTTAGCTTCGTCAAACTCACCGGTGAATATGGCTACCATTTCATCGCCGCCCCAGCGTGCAGTTAAAGCGTGCTTTGGCGCGGCAACTCTGAGCGCATTGGCAACGGCGCGTATTGCAAAATCCCCCTCAATATGCCCAAAGGTATCGTTGATATGCTTAAGCCTGTCAAGGTCGCTTATTACAAAGGTTATGCAGCTTTCGCCCGCGCGAAGTTCCTCAAACCGCTGCTCATAAAGCCGCACAAGCGCGTTTCTGTTATAAAGACCCGTAAGCTCGTCGCAGCGGTAAAGCTGCTCTATCTTATCACTGATATAGCGCTGATAGCGCATATTGCGGTAGCCGCCGATTGCGTTGCTGATGATATTAACCGCCTGCGGCACCTTGTAATAATTGTCAAGGTCGTAGTTATGGAAATGGAAGCACGCATAGCCAAGCGGGATATCAAGATAATTAAGCGCGGTAAAAATAATGGGGTGCCCAACCTCTATATGCTTTTCAAGGTGCGGAATAAGCCGCGCACTTTCAAACTCATACGGAATAAAGCCGTTTGGCTCGTCCGTGTCAAAGAGCAGATACATCTTATCCCTGCCGCTTCGTACAGTGGTTATGGGATTTATGGTTTCATCAATACACTCGCTGCGGATAACGCAGGCAAGCTCATAAAATCCACCCTCCGACATATACCGCGCCACCTGCGAGATATCCGCGCAGGTAAGTATTTTCGCTGTCATCTGGAACAGGCGCAGCTCATCACGCTGATAACAGTTGAACCTGTCATTAAGCTTTGTAAGATGCTCTGCGGGATTGTCACAGCCCTCCTCAACACAGCCGCAGGATTGTGCAAGCGTAAGCCGCGGGTGAACCAAATGGCTTTCCGCGCTTTGCGAAAGCTTGCTTTCATCAGAAAGCAATTCTGCAATTATATCGGCAATTTCCGCGTTGCTGCACATACAGGTGGTAATTGTCGGTGAGGATATCTTAACATCATTAAGTCCGTCAAAGCCCGTGACAATCATCTGCTGCGGCACGGCTATCCCGCGCTCATGCAAAACGGCGCAGGCAGTAACCGCCATGGTGTCGTTGGCGCAGATTATCGCGTCCGGCAGAACCTCACGCTGCAAAAGCCGCTCCATCGCTTCTCTGGTAGGGTCTGACCAGAAGCAGCCATAGCTTACCATGGTTTCCCTGTCAAACGGAATACCATGCTCAGAAAGAACCTCGGCAAACGCCTCTATACGCTCCTCCGAAAAGGAATTGCCCTCAGGTCCTGCAATAAAATGCGGATTTTTAACGCCGTGCTGCTCCAGCACATGGCACGTGATATCGCGCATACCGCTTTTATAGTCGAAACAAAGATTTATGCAGCCCTCAACAAAGCCGCCCACGACAAACACAGGCTTTCCATGCTGCTTTGCTCTTGCGATAATATCGTTTGCAAGCGCTCTGTCCTTTATCTTCTCATATGTAACAACAATGGCGTCAAGCACATCGAAGTCCACCAGCTCAAACACGGTTTTCTCGCCCGACTCGCTCGGGGTATTCTGATAAAGCTCAGAGCAGGTGCAGTAAACAAACACGCGCCAGCCGCAGTCTGCCAGCCGCTCATCAAGCCTTGTGATAAGCAGATTTGCAGACGGAGTGTTTATCCTTGTCGTAATTACGCCCACAATTTTTCTGCCGCATATCATATACCCACCCCCAAACTTCTTAATACAGCACCGTCATATGGCAATCCGCACAAAATTTCTGCACGGCAGCACTTTAGTATTATCAGTATATCACATACTTAATTATTTTTCAAGAGGATTTTTCAAAAAGACAGGGTTTTGCGGCAAAACTGCATTAAGCCGCAGAAAATGGCGTTATGCCTGCCAATTAAGACGCAAAGCCGCCGCAGGCTGATTTCGGCTGCCTATAAAAACGCGCAGAAATAACCGAAGGCCTCCGAAAATCGGAAGCCTTCAGGTGGATTTTTTACTTCTTGCCGCCGAACAGACCGCCAAGCTTGTCGGCAATGCCGTCAAAGCTTACCTTGGACTTTACGCCGTCAATAACGTTATTGACAACGTCATCGGGGAGGTCTATGCCGATTACGTCCTCAACCGCCTTTATAGGCTCCTTCTGAAACTTTGCGGCAAAGTCCTTATCGTTCTTCACCTTGTTTACGATTTCATCGATTTTAGCCTTGATATCCATTTTACACACCTCTTTTCCCGTTGCGAATAATCATATGGAAAGCGCAGCCTTAACCGCGCCGCTGCCTATGCCTATCAAAATAATAAGCCGCCTGCGGAAACTGCTGCTCGCTGAACACGGCAAAGCCGTTGCTCATGAGAAGCTGTGCGGCTACGCCCTGACCCTTTATCTTCGCGCCCGTAAAGCTGCCGTCATAAATCTCGTTTACGCCGCAGGAGGGACTATATTCCTTAAGTATGCACATAACCGCATTGCATTGCCTTGCAGCGGCAAGCGCAAGCTGTGCGCCGCGTGCGTATTCCTCGGTGCATTTCCTGCCGTCCGATGTAACAACCTCGCCGCCGCAGCGCTGACATGGCGGACGCGGAGTGGGAAGTCCTCCCATAACCTCGGGGCAAACCGCAACAAGCCTGCCCTCGCCCCGCCATTCCGCAAGCACGGAGCTGCCGCAGGGCTTTGAGCCGCCGTCATATCGGCAGCGTTCTCCCAGCAGACAGGCGCTTATAAGTATCTTATCCATCACTGCTTACCGTGTTTTCTATAACGGCTGAATAAGCCCCGCCGCTAAGGAAAATCTGCTGCTGCTCCTCATCAAGCACTGTCAGCAAATCAATCTGAACCGCGCGGTAGCTGCTGCCGTCAAGGAATGTTATGCGCAGTATTCCGTCCATAATCCAATCGATATAATAATCATCGCTGCTGTCAGAGCGGCTGTGGATATCGGTTGCGGCAAGCAAAGCAAGCTTGTCGCGCTGTTCGTTTACAGCAAACACCGTAAGCGTGCCGAAATCATCTGTATAATTTTCCTCAAGCAATGCAAGCTGCATATTACTGTCGGTGCAGTTATATACCGAGGTGTTTATCGGCTTTGCACCCCTAACCCACAGGTAGGAAAACATCACCGCCGCCACCGATGCCGCAAAAAGCGCAGAAAACCCCGCTATACGCACACCGCGCTTTTTAATGTCAGAGCTTATGATGTTTACAAGCGCCGCAGCGAACATCGCGGTAACTATCACCAGTGCCGCCGCTGCCGCAAAACCGAAGCAGTCAAACGGGTGCGAAACCGTTATATTTCCGTCAGCCTCTAAAACATAATCGGACGGAACGCCGCCCCTTACCGCGTCAAGCACCATTGCCGCGATAAGCATAAGCGCGTCCGCTGCGGCGGTAACGATAACCGCAATTTTCTGTCTGTGCGAAATTCCTTTCTGCATTGCAGCTCCCTTCGCTGAAATTTTGTTATGAGAACAAATCCTTTATCTTGTCAAAGAATGAGCTGCGCTTTTCGTAGTTTTTCTCGTCAAGCGTTTCCTCAAACGCCTTAAGTGCGTCCTTCTGCTTCTTGTTGAGGTTGCGCGGTATCTCTACAAATACCTTTACCATCTGGTCGCCCCTGCCCTCGCGCTGAAGCTTCTGCACGCCCTTTCCGCGCAGTCTGAATACGGTTCCCGCCTGCGTACCCGCAGGAATGTTATAGGTAACCTTGCCGTCTATCGTGGGAACTTCAATCTCCGCGCCAAGCGCCGCCTGCATATAGGTAATAGGAACTTCAATCCAGATATCGTTGTCCTTGCGCTCAAACACGGGGTCTTTTCTCACGGTTATGCGCACGTTAAGGTCGCCGCGCGGACCGCCGTTTGTACCCATATTACCCTGTCCGCGCACCGCCATGGTCATGCCGTCATTGATACCCGCAGGAACGTTGATGGAAATAATCTTTTTCTTCTGCACACGTCCGCTTCCCAAGCATTTTGAACAGGGGCTTTCTATAATCTTGCCCTTGCCCGAACACTTTGTGCAGGCTCTCGTGCTTGACATCATGCCAAGCATTGTGCGCTGCTGAACGTTTACCTTGCCTGTGCCGCGGCAGTCGGGACAGGTTTTTACGCTTGTACCTTTCTTTGCGCCTGTGCCGCCGCACTCATCGCACTCGTCAACGCGGTTTATCTCTATATCGTGCGCAACGCCCTTGCAGGCTTCCATAAAGCTTACGCTGAGCGAAGCCGCGATATCGGAGCCTCTCCTTGGCGCGTTAGGATTGCTGCGCGTGCCGCCGCCAAAACCGCCGCCGAATATGTTGTCAAAAATATCGCCGAGGTCAATTCCGCCCTCAAATCCGCCGCCGAAGCCTCCAAAGCCGCCGAAACCGCCGCCCTGACTTGCCGCATAGTTGGGGTCAACGCCCGCAAAGCCAAACTGGTCATACTTTGCGCGCTTGTCGGGGTCGGAAAGAACCTCGTTAGCCTCGTTGATTTCCTTAAACTTCTCCGCCGCCTCGGGGCTGTCGGGATTAAGGTCGGGGTGATACTGCTTGGCAAGCTTGCGGTACGCTTTCTTTATATCCGCGTCCGAAGCGCCCTTTTGCAGTCCAAGCACCTCATAATAATCACGTTTATCCATTTAGTCTGCTCCTTCAAATATATCGAGGTTTATCATCGGGGAGATAAGCTCGCAGATTTCTCCGCTATCGTCATAACCCCAAAAGCATTGGTAAAAGCCATCGCTAAAGCGACATCAATTACAAGCGCCAGCTATGCCATAATACACCAAATACGCCGCCGAAGAACGGCGGCGTACCGCAAGTGTCAATTACTTTTCTGTAAACTCCACATCAACCGCGCCATCGTCATTGCCGCCGTTGTTCTGTGCTTCCTGCGCTGCCTGTGCAGCCTGAGCTGCCGCAGCGGGGTCGCCGCCCTGTGCCTGGTAAACCTTGCCCGCAATCTCATAGAATGCGTTCTGAAGTTCTTCCTTAGCGGTCTTTACGGCTTCAATATCGGTACCCTTAAGCGCTTCCTTAAGCGCGTCAAGCTTCGGCTGAACCTTAGCCTTGTCGTCCTCAGTTACCTTGTCGCCGAACTCGTTCATGGACTTCTCTATCTGGTAAACCATCTGGTCAGCCTCATTTCTGAGGTCAACCTCCTCCTTGCGCTTCTTATCCTCGGCTGCGAAAGCTTCGGCTTCCTTTACAGCCTTGTCGATATCGTCCTTGCTCATGTTGGTGGAGGCTGTGATGGAGATATGCTGCTCCTTGCCTGTGCCGAGGTCCTTTGCGGATACGTTTACGATACCGTTTGCGTCAATATCAAACGTAACCTCAATCTGGGGGATACCTCTGGGAGCGGGTGCAATGCCGTCAAGTCTGAAAGTACCGATAGACTTGTTGTCCTTTGCGAACTCACGCTCACCCTGAAGTACGTTTACCTCAACGCTGGGCTGATTGTCCGCATAGGTGGAGAATACCTGGCTCTTCTTTGCAGGGATTGTGGTGTTGCGCTCAATCATTCTTGTGCAGATACCGCCTGCGGTTTCAATACCAAGGGAAAGAGGCGTAACGTCCAGCAGAAGCAGACCTGTTACCTCCTTGTTGAGAACGCCGCCCTGAATGCACGCGCCGATAGAAACGCACTCATCGGGGTTAATGCCCTTGAACGGCTCCTTGCCGAGGAAGCCCTTTACAGCCTCCTGTACGGCGGGGATTCTTGTAGAACCGCCGACAAGCAAAATCTTGTCAATCTCATTGGTGGACAGACCGGAATCCGAAATTGCCTGCTTAAGCGGACCCATTGTAGACTCAACAAGGTCTGCGGTAAGCTCGTTGAACTTTGCTCTGGTGAGAGTTACGTTAAGGTGCTTAGGACCGGTTGCGTCAGCCGTGATATAGGGGATATTTACATTTACAGTTGTGGAATTTGAAAGGGCAATCTTTGCCTTTTCTGCTTCGTCCTTAAGGCGCTGCATAGCAAACTTATCGCTGCTAAGGTCAATGCCGTCGGACTTCTTGAACTCATCTCTAAGGAAGTTGATAATTCTCTGGTCGAAATCATCGCCGCCAAGGCGGTTGTTACCTGCTGTTGCAAGAACCTCCTGAACGCCGTCGCCGATTTCGATAACGGAAACATCAAACGTACCGCCGCCAAGGTCGTAAACAACAATCTTCTGCTCGTCCTCCTTGTCAATGCCGTATGCAAGAGCGGCAGCCGTAGGCTCGTTGATAATTCTCTTTACGGTAAGACCTGCAATCTGACCTGCGTCCTTGGTAGCCTGGCGCTGAGAGTCTGTAAAGTATGCGGGAACGGTGATAACAGCCTCTGTTACAGGCTCGCCGAGATATGCTTCTGCGTCAGCCTTAAGCTTCTGAAGAATCATTGCGGAAATTTCCTGCGGGGTGTACTTCTTGCCGTCAATGTCAACCTTGTAATCGCTGCCCATGTGGCGCTTGATAGAAATAACGGTTTTGTCGGGGTTTGTTACAGCCTGGTTCTTTGCAAGCTGACCTACAAGACGCTCTCCGTCCTTTGTAAACGCTACGACAGAGGGAGTTGTTCTGCTGCCCTCGGGGTTAGTGATAACCACAGGCTCGCCGCCCTCGATAACGGATACGCATGAGTTTGTAGTACCTAAGTCAATACCAATAATTTTAGCCATGATATATTCCTCCATTCTTTTGTTTACAGTGAATGTGTTTGTGCCTTTATCAGTTTACGACTGCCACCATGGCAAATCGTATAACCCTGTCACCTATTTTGTAGCCCTTTGCAAACGTGTTGGCTACCATGCCGCTTTCAAGCGTATCGCTTTCGACCCTCTGCACAGCTTGGTGCATTGACGGGTCAAACACTGCGCCGTCGCTTTCGATTTCCTCAACGCCAAGCTTTTTCAGTATTTCCATAAAGCTGTCGTCAATCATCTGCACGCCCTGCTTGTAGGCGGGGTCTGTACATTCCGCTTCAAGCGCTCTTGCCAGATTATCCATAACAGGAAGAAATTCCTTAACAACGTCCGTAATTATAACTGGACGAAGCTCCTGCTTCTCCTTTGCCACGCGCTTGCGGAAATTATCATACTCTGCCATGGTGCGCATAAGCTGATCTTTCATTGCGGCAAGCTCGTCTGCAAGCTGCTGCTCTGCGGTTTTTTCCTCCGCAGCGTCTGTTTCTGCGGTTTCGGCTTCTGCCTGCTGTTCCTCAAGCTGCTCAATGTCAAGCTTTTCCTTTTTCTCGTCACTAGCTGTCGCCATTTTGTTCTGCCTCGCTTTCTATCTGCTTAAGCTGCTCGCTTTCCTCCTGCGCGGATAAAAGCTGAGTAACCTTGCTTGTGAAATATTCTATATATGGTATCACCTTACGGTAATCCAGACGCATAGGTCCGATAACGCCCAGCGTTCCCGCAGGCTTGCCGTCCTTGTAATAGCTTGCGCTGACAAAGGTGGAATTTGATATTGCAAATGTACCTTCCTCCGCGCCGAACTTTATGTTTATCCCCGAAAACGCACTGTCAAGCAGCATTGAAAGCTCGTTCTTCTGTGACAGGAACTTCATAACGTCCACCATCGGGAATTCCTGACAGCTTAACAAATTCTGCTCGCCCGTAACATCAATGCTGTCGCGCATCGCCTCGCTTGAAAGCTCGCACACCGCATAAAGCAGCGGCGAAAGGGTAATCATATAGCTGCCCAGAGCCTGCGCAAGCTGCTCCACATATTCGTCCGTCATGTTGGAAATATTAACACCCTGAAGATGTGAATTTACAAACCGCGTGAAAAACTCCATCTGCTCATGCGAGAGGTCAAACTCCATTCTGCATACGCGGTTCTTAACTTCTCCGTTTGAAGTAATCAGCAGCAGAACGTACATACGCCTGCCCGTCGGGATAACGTCAACCTTTGTAATCACCGAAAACTGCGAAACATGGTTTGTTGAAAACGAAGCGCACTGCGTAATCTCCGCAAGCGCCGCAGAAGCGTTTCTGATGATATCGTCATCTGTTACCGCGTCACCAAATATTCTGTCGTCAAACTCCTTAAGCGCCGCGCTGCTAACCGGCTCAGGACTCATCAGATTGTCTATATAGAACCGATAGCCCTTGAACGTAGGCACGCGCCCCGCCGAGGTGTGCGGGTGGTCAAGATAACCCTCCTGCTCCAGCGCAGCCATGGTGTTGCGTATTGTTGCCGAGGATACATTGATATCCGGCTTCTGCGCCAGCAGCTTTGAGCCGACAGGCTCGCCTGTTTTTATATACTCGTCAACTATTGCCGCGAGTATTTTCATTGCTCTGCCGTCCACAGCGCACCTGCCTTTCCACCGCTTAGCACTCACCACCTGTGAGTGTTAGCACTCAATCTCTCTGAGTGCTAAATATAATTTATCATGTTTTGCCCAAAATGTCAAGTGTTTTTTGAAAAAAAGTAAACAAAATTGAAGCTTATGTTAATAAAATCGTTGTGCAAAAATCAAATTTCCCTGAACACCGCACCAAAAACGGTATCTTATCGCAAAAATCATACGCCGCCATGCAAGGCATTGACATTTTTCGCAATGGGATATATAATGATAACATTCAGCGCGGAAATGCGGATATCAAACGCGCCGCGCAAAAAGCGAGGTAAAATATGGGAAAAATGAACAGCTTCAGCGCGCTTGACATCATAAAGCGCGTGATTGACGAAACCGTGAAGGAGGGCGACCTTTGCATTGACGCAACCGCAGGCAGGGGCAACGATACCCTGCACCTGTGCCGGCTTGTGGGCGAAAGCGGTCATGTAACCGCGTTTGATATCCAGCAGGAAGCTGTTGACAGCACAAAAGCGCTGCTTGAAGCCAACGGAATGGCTTGCCGCGCAGATGTAAGGCTGCAAAGCCACAGCGAGATGGACAGCATTTTCAGCGAGGGAACGGTTTCCTTTATCACATTTAATTTTGGCTGGCTGCCAAAGGGCGACCACAACATTTTCACCCGCAAAGAAACAAGTATCGCCGCAATTGAGAAAGGTCTTAAACTGCTTAAAAGCGGCGGCATAATGTCGCTTATCATCTACTACGGCAGAGAAACAGGCTTCGAAGAGCGCGACGCGCTGCTTGAATACCTGCCCACAATCGACAGCAGCCGTTACACCGTGGTTGAGATGCCCTTTGTAAATCGCCCGAACTGCCCGCCGATACCAATTATTATAATAAAAGACTAAAAAAACACGGAAATTTTATCAAGGAATATTATCTGCCGCAGCGCCGAAACTATTCGCGGAGATGATTTTTATGAAGCTTTTTTCCGTGCTGCTTGCCGCGGTTATGATATCGGCGGGCGCAGCCTCTTTAAGCGAATATTCATACTTGTACGACTACCAAAACGACAAGCAATGCTATGGCATGGGCGTACAGTGCGACAGCGAAAACCGCCCGCTTGGCGCGATAGATTTTCAGCGACAGTACGGCGACATGGGCGCGCTTTTTATAGGCGAAGCCGAAAACAAGCGCCTGTGGATTACCTTTGACGAGGGCTATGAAAACGGCTACACTGCCGCAATTCTGGATACGCTGAAGGAAAAGCGTGTAAGCGCCGTGTTTTTTGTGACCTATGACTACTGCCTTAAAAACCCCGACCTTGTAAAGCGCATGATTGACGAGGGGCATACCGTGGGAAATCACACATGGAGCCACCCCTCGCTGCCCGATTGCTCGCCCGATGAGCTTTATGCAGAGCTTTCGCTGCTGCATAATTATGTAAAGGATAATTTCGGCTATGAAATGTACGTTATGCGCCCGCCTATGGGCGAATTTTCACAGCGCGTGCTTGCCTGTGCAAAGCAGCTTGGCTACACCACCGTGCTGTGGAGCTTTGCCTACCCGGATTGGGACGTAAACAATCAGCCGCAGTCCGAAGCCGCATTTGAAAAAATAACGTCAAAAACGCATAACGGCGCAGTTTATCTGCTTCACGCGGTGTCAAAAACCAACACCGAGATACTTCCGCGCATAATAGATTACTGGCGCGAAAACGGATATACAATCACGCCGATGTAGCTTTGGCAAAATCGCACAAAAAAGCCGCTATGCAAGAATGCACGGCGGCTTTTTGGTTATTCCTCGGCGGTTTCCCCATCTGCCGCAAGCAGCTTGAATACGTCTGCCGTGCGCAGCGAGGGGCGTTCAAAATAAAAGGACGGAACAAAAATTACCTCTGCGCCGTTATATATCAGCACGGAAAGCACCGCGTCATAGCTTACCTCGCTTACCGAAAGGCTGCCGCTTACAATTATCCTGTCAGGCGAAATATCAGAAAGCGCGGCAAGCTCCGCATAGCCGTTCTCTGTGCAAAGATTTTCGCCGCACAGCGAAAGCACGGCGCTTTCAAACGTTCCCGCACCCGCCGCCGTAAGCGCGTCAGTTACATAGATAAAGCTGCCCTGCTCTGTTTCCCTGGCAGCTTTTTTCAGACGATTTACCGCCTCCTCGCCGTAAGGCTGCGCCGCCTGCTTTCCCATAAACGCCGCCGCAATACTGCTGTAAAGGCTGCCGTACTGCTCAATGCTGCGCGGCGCTTCAAGCTGTATAACGGTACAGCCTGCGTCGTTAAGCGCATATATATCGCGCTCCGCAAGCGCGGACAGCGTAAATACAGTATCGGGCTTAAGCGCGATTATGGCTTCAATATCGGGATTTTCGCTACTGCCTGCGGTGGGCAGCGACAGCTCGGGATAATCGCAGTAAACGCTTATGGCGCATAATCTTTCGGCAAAGCCAAGCTCCGATATAATCTCGGTGACAGATGGCGAAAGGCTTACCACCCTTTCTGCGGCAGCCTGCACCGTAACGCCGCAGATTTCCGTGGGAAACGCCTGCGCCGCAGGCTCGGAGCTTTCCGCTCCCGATATCACAAGCTGCGTTGGCAGCGAGCTTTCCTTCGTCTGACCGGCGCAGCCGGACAACGCAAGGCACAATGCCGCAATAATCGGTAAAAATCTTTTCATATCAATACTCCAATCCCAATTCAAGCCGCGCGGAAAGATACTCCACAAAGCGGCGCGCTGTACGCGGCGAACGCCCGTTCTTCCTTAGCGCATAGCGCTCCGCAGCCGCAAAAAGCTGCTGCCGCTCAAGCGTTATACCGCTTTCTGCGGCAAGCTTTTCAACTATATCCAGATAAACCTCGCGCGTGGGTCTGCTAAAGGTTACAAAAAGCCCGAAGCGGTCGGAAAGGCTCATGCTTTCGTCAACGGCGTCGGCATTTGCGCCGTTATCGCCAAGCTGCTCGCCTGCGGCGTCCTTTATTATCCTGCGGCGGTTTGTGGTGGCGTATATCAGCACGTTTTCGGGACGGGCGGCAGCGCTGCCCTCAAGCGCAGCTTTAAGCACGCCGTAGCGGTCGTCGTCCTCGGCAAAGGTAAGGTCGTCAATCATAACGATAAAGCGTAGCGGACTTTTTCTCAGCACGGAAAACAACGCGGGAAGCAGCGGGATATCACTCTTTTTCAGTTCCACAAGGCGCAGATTTTCATACTCGTTAAGCAGCGCCTTTACGGTGCTGGATTTTCCTGTGCCCCTGTCGCCGTAAAGCAGAACGTCCTGCGCCGCCTTTCCGTTTACAAAGCAGTAGGTATTTTCCACCACCTGCGCACGCTGCGTTTCGTAGCTTTTAAGGTCGCAAAGCCTTATCGGGTCGGTTTCCTCTATAGGGCAAAGCTTTCCGCCCTCAAACGCAAACGCTCTGAAGCGCGCAAGGCTTCCCTGACCGTGACGCGCAGCATAATCCAGAAAATACTGCGCAGTATAATTAAACTCTCCGCGCTGATAATCGGGAAGCGAAGCTATAAGCCGCTCGTCACAGCAGCCGCTCATTATAGTCTTAAGCCTGTCCGCACCGTACTGCGACAATTCCTTTACGGCGGCGACATCAAACTCAACCGCCCTCACCTGTTCCGCAGCGGGAGCGGCGGCAGCCTTTGCTATAAATTCATGCTCGCCATACATCAACAAATCATGCAGATACTGCGACAGACTTTTATTCTGTGAGAGAAGCGTGCGGCAGATTAAGCCGTAGCAAGCAAGGTATTCCCCCGCACTGTCTGCCGCCGAAAACCGCGCAAACGCGCCGATAATCGGGTCGTCCTTTATGTCAAATGCGAAGCCTGCGCAAAGCGCCGCTATAAGCTGTTTCATGTATTTTCCTCCTGCTGCCGTAACACTTCCTCAATCAGCCGTTCAAGGTCATCAAGAGTGTTCATTGTTCCGCACATATTGCGGAATTTTGCCGCGCCGTTCATTCCCTTAAGATACCACGAAGCATGACGGCGCGCCTCTTTCATACCCACGCGCTCGCCCTTGTCTGCAACAAGCAGCGCAATATGCCGCCGCATTATTTCAAGCTTTTCGGCGGCGGTTGGCTCGGGGCGGATTGGCTTGCCCTCATAAAAATCCTTTATCTGCCCGAAAAGCCACGGTCTGCCATAGCTTCCGCGCCCTATCATAACAAGGTCGCAGCCTGTGTAACGGTACATTTCCTCGCACTGCTCCGCCGTTGAAACATCGCCGTTGCCGATAACGGGAATGCCCACCGCCTTTTTTACCTCACGGATTATATCCCAGTCTGCATTACCCGAATAAAGCTGCTCCCGCGTTCTGCCATGAACAGCGATTGCCGCCGCGCCGTTTTCCTCTGCGATTTTCGCCAGTTCCACCGCGTTTACGCTGTCCTTATCCCAGCCCTTGCGGATTTTAACCGTTACGGGAAACTCTGTCGCCTGCGCCGCCGCCCGCACCACATCTCCGAACAGCTTCGGGGTTTTCATAAGCGCGCTGCCAGCACCGCCGCATACTATCTTCGGCATAGGACAGCCAGCGTTGATATCTATAATTTCGGGACGGTATTTTTCTGCGATTTTTACCGCCGCCGCCATAAACTCAGGCTCTGCGCCGAAAAGCTGCACCGCCATCGGGCGCTCCTCCCCGCTTACCGAAAGCAGTTCAGCCGTTTTTCTGTCGCTGTAACAAAGCCCCTTGCAGCTTGCCATCTCCCCGACCACATATGCCGCGCCGTACTGCTTTGCCATAAGACGGTAGGCTTTATCCGCAACGCTTGCCATAGGTGCAAGCGCAGCGGTTTTTTCTATCCTTACACCGCCTATGCTGATATATTCCATAAATGTTTCCCTTTCAACATATCAATAAATATATTACATTTTACCACAAAATCCAAAACTGTTCAAGATGTTGTTGTAATTTTCACAAAAATATGATATAATTGATGGTATGCTATAAAATATAACAGGAGGCAGCTATGACATCTGCGGGCAAAAAATCCTCAAGAGTGGGATTTTTCGATGAACTGAGAGGCTTTGCCATAATCTGCATGGTGGTTTACCACGCAATGTACGACTTGAAATATCTTCACGGAATTGACGTTCCCGTTTTCTTTGAGGGCTGGTTTGACATTATCCGCGACATCTTCGCGGGAATGTTCATGTTTATTTCGGGCGCGGTGTGCAAATATTCCTCAAACAACCTGAAGCGCGGCGTGCAGTGCTTCTTTATCGGCATGATAATGACCTTTGTACTGCCGTTCTTCACAAGCGGCACAATTATGTTCGGTATTCTTCACTTCATGGGCGTGTGCATGGTGCTGTACGGTCTGGGAGAGCGCTTTCTGTGCAAAATCCCGTCTATTATCGGCATTGCGGCGTGCGTGTTCCTTTATATCTTCACAATGAATATCGGCAGCGGATACCTTGGCATAGGTGGTCTTGCAATTATCAATATCCCTCAGCGCGCGTATGATGTAGGCGTGCTGTTCCCGCTGGGTCTTAAAAACGCTTACTTTGCAAGTTCCGATTACTTCCCCCTGCTGCCGTGGGCGTTTGTGTTCTTTGCGGGCAGCTTTTTCGGGGTTTACGCCAAAAACGGCGACCTGCCCAAATGGATGTACAGCACCCACCTGCCGTGGCTTGCCTCGGTTGGCAGATATACCATCTGGATTTATATTCTGCACCAGCCCGTGCTTTATTTCATATTTAACCTTATATTCAAATAACAGGCAGAGTGCGACTCATAAATTGGTCTGATAAGGGACTTGCAAAAAGTCATGAAATGATATATAATAATATCTGCGTCTACCATAACGAACGATTAACCCGAATTTTTCATTTTTTCGACATATATGCTATACAGACAGAATGAAAGGAGAAACTGCATGAAAAATAATAAAATACTGCCCGCGATATCACTGCGCGGACTGGTTGTGTTCCCCTCTATGGTGCTGCATTTTGACGTTGGCAGAGAACGCTCCGTAAACGCGCTTAAGGCCGCAGCAGAGGGCGATGGATATATTTTTTTGGTGGCACAGAGGGACCCCTCTGAAGCCGACCCCGATATAGACAGCCTTTACGAGGTTGGCGTTATCGCCGAGGTTCGTCAGCTTCTTACAACGCCGGACGGCTCGACAAGGGTGCTGGTTGAGGGCATTGGACGCGCAAAGCGCGTGAAAACCGTAAGCCGCACGGAATACCTGAAATTTGAGGTAAAGGAACTTTCCGCAAGAAACACACCGCTTTCGGAAACGACAAAAACCGCGTGCCTGCGCGCGCTTAAGGAAGCGTTTGTGGATTACGCACAGATAACGCCCAAAATGCCGCGCGAACTTTACGACAGCATTGTCGGCGAAGAGGACTGCGAAAAGCTGTTTGACAAGGTTGTGTTCAACATTGTGCTTAAACTTGAGGATAAGCAGCGCCTGCTTGAAACAAACGGCACGCTTAACAGGATAAAAACGCTGATTTCCATGCTGAGAAGCGAACTGGAAATTATAGAAACCGAAATAGATATTCAGGAGCAGGTCAAGGAGCAGGTTGACAAGAACCAGCGCGAATATTATCTGCGCGAGCAGCTTCGTGTGATATCCCGTCAGCTTGGCGACGGCGACAGTCCGCAGGAGGAGGCTGAAAGCTACATAGAACGCATAGTGGCTCTCGGTCTTTCGGAGGAGGTTACCGATAAGCTGATAGGCGAGGCGGAAAAGCTGATAAAGGTTTCCAATTCCTCGCAGGAGGCGGGCGTAATACGCGGCTACCTTGACACGGTGCTTGAGCTGCCGTGGAATATCAGAACCAAGGACAAGCTTGATATAGCCAAGGTGCAAAAGCAGCTTGACAAGGATCACTACGGTCTTAAAAAGGTTAAGGAGCGCATAACCGAAACCATCGCGGTGCGCGCGCTTGCACCCGATATCAAGGGACAGATAATCTGCCTTTACGGACCTCCCGGCGTAGGCAAGACTTCTATTGGCAAGTCCATTGCAAAGGCGCTTGGCAGAAATTATGCCCGCGTTTCCCTCGGCGGTGTTCATGACGAAGCCGAAATACGCGGTCACAGAAAAACATATATCGGCTCTATGCCGGGACGCATGATTGCCGCACTTAAGCAGGCAAAATCCATGAATCCCGTTATACTGCTTGACGAAATAGACAAAATGGGCAGCGACTACAAGGGCGACCCGTCCTCCGCAATGCTGGAGGTACTGGACAGCGAGCAGAACAACGCGTTTGTAGACCATTTTCTTGAAATCCCAGTGGATTTAAGCGAGGTGCTGTTTATAACCACCGCAAACTCGCTTGACACAATCTCTGCCCCGCTGCTTGACCGTATGGAGGTTATAGAGCTTAACAGCTACACGCGCGAGGAAAAGTTCAATATTGCCAAAAAGCATCTGCTGCCAAAGCAGCTTAAAAAGCACGGCGAAAAGGCTTCAACGCTTAAAGTAACCGATAAGGCACTGTACAGCATCATTGATTTCTACACAAGAGAAGCAGGCGTGAGAAAGCTTGAAAGAAAGATAGCCGATATCTGCCGCAAGGGTGCAAAGCTGCTTGTTTCGGGCGAAAAAAAGGTAACTGTTACGGACGCCAATATAAACGAATTCCTTGGTGTGAAAAAATATCTTCCCGAGCATCTTGCCGCACAGGACGAGGTTGGTCTTGTAAACGGACTTGCATGGACTTCTGTTGGCGGAACAATGCTGCCGCTTGAGGTGCTGGTTCTGGACGGCACAGGCAAGACCGAGTTTACCGGCAGCCTTGGCGATGTAATGAAGGAGTCCGCAAAAATCGCCGTAAGTCTTACAAGGGCGCTTGCCGATAAATACGGCATAGACAAGGAATTTTACAAGAACAAGGATATCCATATACACGCACCCGAGGGCGCTGTGCCAAAAGACGGTCCCTCTGCGGGCGTTACGCTTACAACGGCGCTTGTTTCGGCGCTTAGCGGTATTCCCGTGCGCCGCGATGTTGCAATGACGGGTGAAATTACACTGCGCGGCAAGGTTCTTGCAATCGGCGGACTTAAGGAAAAATCCATGGCGGCTTACCGTGCGGGCGTTAAAACCGTCTGCATACCAAAGGAGAACGCCCCCGATATCGACGAGCTTGACGAGGTTGTAAAGCAGAATGTAAGATTTGTGGCGGCTGAGGATATCTCCACGGTGCTTGAAACGGCGCTTGTAATGCCTAACTGCTCCGCAAAAACGGGCAGCATACGAAAAAAGAAGCTGGACGGCACGCCTGCCGAAAACGGCAAAAAGCTGCCTGTTCTGTCAGCAAACTGAGGTACGCATGAATTTCAACAAAGCAGAATTTTACACTTCCTACGGAAGCTTTAAGCAGATACCAAAATCCACCAAGACGGAGATTGCGTTTGCAGGTCGTTCAAACGTCGGCAAATCCTCGCTTATCAACAAGATATTCAACCGCAAGGCGCTGGCAAGGGTCAGCGCAGTTCCGGGAAAAACAGCCACAATAAATTTCTACTCGCTTGAGGACGTGTTTTTTGTGGATTTGCCGGGCTATGGCTATGCAAAGGTTTCCAAATCCGAAAAGGAGCGCTGGGGCGAGCTTATAGAAGGCTATCTCAACGATGACAGGCGGCTTGCGCTAGTGTTTCAGCTTGTGGATTTCCGCCACCCGCCCACAAAGGACGATATCATGATGATAAACTTCCTTATCGACAGCGGACTGCCATTTGCGGTTGTGCTGACAAAGGCGGACAAGCTATCCAAAAAGCAGCGTGCAGAGCGCCGCGCCGCGCTGATGAACGAGCTTCCCTGCGCCGAGGATATCACGATAGTTGAATTTTCCGCGCAGACGGGCGAGGGTGCGGAGGAAATCCGCGGAATTATAACAGAGCTTGCCGAAAGCGAGGACGCTTTTACAGAAAGCAACGAGGACTGACCATATTTCACAAAAGCAACACAATTCTGACTTGACTATTTCCGCAAACGGGTATATAATGTGAAAAGTATTGTGCGCGCTTGTGCATATTTTGAAAGGACGGATTTTACATGACTGACAAAAACAGAAAAAGAATGACAAACGTCATGCGCATAGTTGCACTGATAATGGCTGTAATAATGATTATGGGCGTTATATTGCAAGGCTTTATGTAATCTGTCGCTGAAAGGATTTTATGACAAATGGGTTTATTCACAAATTATAACAGCACTGGTCCCGGAGTTCCCAAAAAAGCGCCGCAAAAAAAGATGATTTTCCGCTTTTTTGACGCATTCAAAAACAAGTTCTGGACGCTAATGTATATCAACCTGATATATGTTCTGTTCTGTATTCCTATCGTGACTTTTGGTCCTGCAACCGCCGCAATGACCTCTCTTATGCGCAATATTTACCTTGAAAAGCCGCAGTTTGTTTTTCATGACTTCTGGGCGGCTTTCAAAAAGAACTTCAAGCAGTCGTTCTTTATCGGCATTGTTGATGTTGCCGCTATCGCGCTTGCGGTGTACGCTTATTTCTTTTTCTCCACAAATATCGAGGCGGACAACTACTGGTTCTATTACGCGCTGACAATGGCGGCAGAGGTTATATTCCTCATGATGAATTTCTTCATCTACCCGCAGATTGTCGCGCTTGACCTGAGACTTCCCGCGATACTTAAAAACTCGCTGATATTTGCGTTTGTAAATCTTAAGGGAAACCTTATCTCGCTTGCGCTTTTTATCGGCTATGTGATACTTTTGATGTTCTTCCCGTTTATCATGCTGCCGCTTGCGCTTGCGCTGCCATTTGGCTTTCTTGGGCTGGTGGTTATGTTCTGCTGCTACCCTGCAATACAGCGAATTATCATCAATCCCTTCTATGAAGCGCGCGGCGAACGAAATCCAGAGCTTCCCGACGAGGACGACAGCGAAGCGCTGTTTGAGGATATGGGCGGCAAGGAAGCGCCTATCAAGTTCAAGAAAGAAAAGAGCCATGGCAAGGTTATAAAATAAGACGCGCAAAAATCCCCGCTTAACAAATAAATAATGTGGCTGTTGCAGTATGTACCGCAGCAGCCACATTATTTTTCAATAAGGGGCTTGCCCCGTCATTTAACGTGGCTAAGGGCGTATCGAACAA
>CAZLBL010000021.1:28724-29955 GCA_964557825.1 uncultured Ruminococcus sp. | reverse complement strand
TGCTGAACTTGTTCGGTACGGCCACGTTAAATGACGGGGCAAGCCCCTTATTGAAAACTCCTGGAGGAAGCAGCGGCTTTCTCCAGGAGTTTGTTATGAGCGATTTGTTTCCAACCTGCACACAAGGCAGCCGGATTTGCGTTTTATCCAATTTGTTTTTTTCTGATCATACCGCCGCGTGCGTATGCTATCGGTTCGTTGATGAGTTCGGCTATATAATCTATCGGAACATTGTAGAATTTTGCAAGCGCTATCACCTGGTGAAATTTGATTTCTCTTTTTCCGCTTTCATAAAGCTGATACTGCTGACGAGTTATGCCAAGCACCTTTGCAATATCTTCCTGCTTCAAATCCCTGTCCTCTCTCAAATCCTGAAGTCTTTGGTATTTGCGCATAATTATCCCCCACTGAATTTGTTGGTTTTTACAATTTTATCACAATTTTATTATACCGCTCTTGACAAGCATTCAAACGAATGCTATAATAACATTGGTGCATTCAATTAAATGCACAACAAATAATATGGAGGAATTATTATGAACAAAACTAAAAAACTTATCTCACTGCTGCTTGCGGTTGTGCTGATTATGGCGTTCCCCGCCACGGCATTTGCAACCGATAGGTATGACAACGCATTTGTTGTTGGTTACTATAATCAAAGCCACCAATACTGCGTAATGATAGGCGACTTTGGCATGTCGGAAATTATGCGTGCATATATCAATTTAATGGAGGAATATCCCAACGATGCATGTTCATTTGTCGTTCGATGCACATTTTTCAGCGGTGATGATCCAGATAATTGTGATATATATGATCTGTACTGTGTAACGACACAAGACAGTTGTTTTGCAGCACTCCTCATTGATGAGCAAATAAGTGATTATCACAGCGATATAATTAATGCTGCGGCATATACTTACGATACAGACCTTATTGATGCTGGAGTTGCGGTAGTCTTTGATGGCGATGCAGGCTTTTTGGAAGTTCTGAAAAAATGCAAAGCAGTCGTAATACAGACTTATCTCAGCCATGGCGCAGATATCTACGGAATTGGCGAGGATGAAATCACAGCTCATACTATCGCAGCAAACTTTCAAGGCTTAGACGAACCCATAGTTGACGAGCCTGTCGCAGATGAACCCGTTGTTGATGAGCCTGTCGCAGATGAACCCATAGCTGACGAACCCGTAGCTGACGAACCCGTAGCTGACGAACCCGTAGCTGACGA
>CAZLBL010000021.1:0-28624 GCA_964557825.1 uncultured Ruminococcus sp. | reverse complement strand
TAGCTGACGAACCCGTAGCTGACGAACCCGTAGCTGACGAACCCGTAGCTGACGAGCCTGTTGCAGACGAGCCTATCGCTGATACTCCCGTTGTGGATACAGGCGCAACCATTGACACGGGCAAGGATAATCCCGACACAGGCGCAGGGGGTATTGCCGCTATCGCCGCAATTGGTATAACAGCAATTGGCGCGGCTCTGCTTTCCAAGAAAAAGAAGTAAGAAGTAAGGACTTCATAGAAAAATCCTCATAAAAAACTATCTCCCCGACCGAAATCGGGGAGATAGTTTTGTTTAATTCGTACTGTGCAATCAATAAAGGCTTCCGTAAGCGGCGCAGGCTCTGTAATCCGCGCCCTCCATATCCTTTGTGCCGAAGCTGCTCCATGCGTGGGGTCTGAACAGGCGCTCGTCCGACAGATTGTGCAGCGATACAGGTATTCTCAGCATACTTGCCAAAGTAACCAAATCCTCACCTATATGTCCGTAAACAAATGCGCCGTGATTTGCGCCCCAGTTTGCCATTACATTGTATACATCGCGGGTTGCTCCCTCGGTGCAGATGGGAGCAAACCATGTGCTGGGCCATGTGGGGTCGGTTCTGTCAAGCAGTGTTTTGTTTATGTCAGCGGGAAGTTCAACCGTATAGCCCTCGATAATCTGAATTGTCGGGCCAAGACCCTTAACAAGATTTACCCTTGCAAAGGTGCAGGGCATAATTCCCTGTGTGGAGAAGCTGGAAGAAAATCCGCCGCCCCTGAAATAGCCAAGGTTAGCGCAAGGCCATGTGGTAGCCGCAAGGCAGGCGTCTATATCCTTGTTGGTCATATCCCACCAGCACTTCATAACGCTTTCGCCGTTCTCGTCCTTAACCGCGCCTGTGCCGTCAAGCGCCGCCGCGCCGCTGTTGATAAGGTGGATAAAACCGTTTGCAGCCTTGCCGTCAGGCGTCCAGCCTGTTACGCGCTTAACTGCGTCCGGTGACCAATAAGTGCGCACATCTGCAAACACGGCAGCCTTGCCTGTCAGCAGGTGCAGGAACATAAGCGTTACGCCGTTAAGTCCGTCATTTTCGGTTGCAAAGGAAATAGGCTCGCGTGCGCCGTTCCAGTCAAAGGTGGAGTTAAGTATAGCCTCTGTAAAATCCGCGTTGGGCATGAAGTCCGTCCACATTCTCTGACCCTGAAAGCCGCCGCAGATTGCGTTTCTGCCCTTTGCTTCCTCAAGCCAGCCCATTTCCGCAAGCTTCTTGTTTCCATGAAGAATATCGCGCACAATGCAGGTCATCTTTGCAACAAACTGCCAGTTTTCCTCTTTTTCCTCTGCGGAAAGGACAGGGCGCATATATGTCATTCCAGGGGTGGGGTTGATATCCACGCCCTCGGGGCATTTTTCCTTAATCCATGCAAGGGCTTTCTTGTACTCGTCCTCGTCATATATGCCAAGCTTTTCGCGGCGGATTATTTCCGTCATGTCTACCCATTCGGGGTGAATACCAAGATAGCTGCGGAAGAAATCCTCATTGCAGTAGGAGCCTGCAATGCCCATTGCAACCGCGCCGATATTTACATAGCTCTTGTTTTTCATAGCGCCGACAGCAACTGCACAGCGTGCAAAGCGCAGTATCTTTTCCTCAACGTCTGCGGGAATTTCCTTATCGGCTGCGTCTTTAACATCATGACCGTAGATAGAGAAGCAGGGCATTCCTATCTGGGCGTAGGCAGCGTTTGCCGCTGCAAGGAATACTGCACCAGGGCGCTCTGTGCCGTTAAAGCCCCATACTGCCTTGATGGTTGCGGGGTCCTCATCAATAACCTGCGTAACATAGCACCAGCAGGGGGTTACGGTAAGCGTTGCAACAACGTTTTCTGTGGAGAACTTATCCCTGCACGCAGCGCTTTCTGCAATTCCGCCGATTGTGGTATCGGCTATAACGCACTCCACCGCCTCGCCGCTTGCGTGGCGCACTTTGGAGGAAATAAGCGCAGCCGCAGCCTTAGCCATGTTCATGGTCTGCTCCTCAAGTCCCTCGCGTATGCTGAACTGTCTGCCGTCAATAACGGGACGAATGCCTATCTTTGGTAACATGATACAAATACTTCCTTTCGTTTCGGGAATTTCACGGCGGCACAAATCCGCCGAATGTGCTGTTTAACAGCGGGTACATAAGTATTATATCAGACATTTTTTCTAAAATCAATAGGTTTTCTGCCGCGCCGCCACCAAAGGAGATATTTATTTTTCGGCAAAGAACAAGGACTTCCCCGCAATGCGGAAAAGTCCTCGCCCATCTGATTAAAACTTAAAAAAGCTGTATTATTTTGCAAATCTCATAAGTACGCCGGCTTCCTCAAGAAGGAGATATTGACCGTCATAGGTAAACTCGCTTTCATAAAAGCCGCTCTCCACAATGGTGACGGTGCTGCCATCAACCGACCATGTGCCCTCTGCGCTTTCACCATCGCATTCCATAAACACCGTGCCGTCCTTCTTCAGCACAATAGTGTAGCTGGATATGCCCACTTCATCGGCAGTAAAGGTGTAGCCATACATCTCGCAATTGTAGAATTTCCATGTGCCTACAAACGCAGCATTGGACGCATTTGCCTGTGCTGCGGCTTTTTTGCCGTCCTCAATTGCCTTGTCAACCTTGGTTTCAAGAGTGTTCCACTTGGTTTTGTAGCCGTTGTACTCAGACTTGTATTCCTCAAAAGCGTCCACGCTGAGGTCATAAGCGCTCCACAGCTCATCATACAAATCCTCGATGTTATCATGCAGAACTTCCAGCTCGTTTGCCATATCCTCGCTGATGTATTCCTCGCCCTCATTGTATTTGTCGAATACCTCAACCATCAGGTCGTATGCGTCCGAAGCAAGCGCCATAACATCGCTGTAATCTGCCTTGGGAGTAAGGTATTCCTCAAGTTCATAAATCAGGCCGCCAATACCGTTGGACAATGCGCCCGCAAGCTCGCTGCTGCTGACGTCGCATACTGCCTTGATATCGTTGAGCATTGCAAGGACATACTCGCTTGCCGCCTTTGACTCCTCATCGGTCTTTTCATCGGAAATGCTGCCCAGATCAAACGCGTCTGAGGGGATCGAAAGAATTTCATCATCGTTGTAAGCGGTGTTTGTCAGCTTAAGCGACAAAGCACCATACTCTCCGAAGTCTGCACTGAAGCTGCTGCTGTAAACGTTGTTTTCAATCTTATTCTCAACTATAATTCTGTACGGGCCGTCCCCCGGCTTGCTGTCAGCAGTTGCCGCAGGATAGATATCATAGCTGCCCACAGAAATCTCGGTATTGTAGAATTTCTCCTGCTTAACGCCTGTATAATCAATATTCAGACCGGTGGGAATATCAGAAGCCGAGCTGCTGTCAACAATAGTGTTTGAAATAAACTGACCCAGTTCAAACCTTATCGTGCCGTCTGTATCGTTCTTTGCGTCAACGGTAATGCTGCATATCTCCATGCCCATTGCGGTAAGAGCAAAGCCGCAATCATCGCCGTTTGTTACATAATTCACGCCAACAGCACCCTGATTGGGGATTGCTACGCTGTACGCGCCGCCGAGAACATCACCGTTGAAATTCACAAGCGTTTTTACTGTAAGACCGAAAGGAACGCTGTACTTTACATCGTCAGCCGCGCTGATAATGGCGCTTCTGTAATCAGCCGCAGAAAGTTCTACGCCTGCCTTGGCTGCCATTTCTGTAATCTTGCCTGTAAAATAGCTGTCATCTGCTATATAGGTAAGCATTTCGGAAGCCATTTCGCCAATTGTTGTGCTGTCAAGCTTTACAGTGATAAGTCTGCCAGACGCCTTTACCGTGGGATTTGCAGATGTGCCGCCTATTGAAATATCGCCGTTTTCAATGGTGGTTTCAGCACTCTGATAATATTTAAGGTAGATATCAACAATGCCCTGTGCCAGACGCTCAACCTCGGCGGGGTCTATATCAATATCCATTTCCTCGCTGTCAACTACCGCGCCAGTATCAGCGTCAAGCTTGACTTTAAGGCACTTGCTGCTGCCGAAGGGCATCATAAATGCAACTGTGCCATCGGAATAAACAACGCCCTTTGCGTTTACTGTAAAGCCGCTGCCGTCCTTTATGCCTATAATGCCGCCCATAGCGTCCTTGGAAACGGCGTAATCAACCGTAAGTTCGGAGTTGTTGATATAGTCAATCACTGCTGCCATATCCTCGCCGCCAAGGCCAAGTTCTTCCAGTACATCGTCTGAAAGATTGATATCAGCGTCAAGTTTTACGGAAACAGCATTAACTCCCAACACCTCCATATAAGCGTCATAATATGTGGAAATCATTTCCTCTATGTTGCCAACACTGTACATAGAAGCAAGGCTGTCCATTGAAGTAGAGCCGCTGCTGCCGTAAGACGAGGCTGCGATGCTGTTAATCATTGCAGAAGCCATAACATCTGTCTGTTCTGCCGCGCTTGTCAGCATATCGCTTTCCATAACAACATCGGCCCTGCGGCGCTCAACCTTTGCCGCATAGCCTTGATTGCCCATAAACATGGGGTGGAAAAACTCTCTGAAGAACAATCCAAACACAACACCTGCCGCAACAAGAAGCGCGCCAAGCGAAATAAGCACGATTTTAAGCGCTTTTTTGCCGCCCTTTTTGACGGGCTTGACAGCAACCGCTGCCGCACTGTTCATATCGTATGCAGAGAATACAGGGTTGTCCGCCATTGGCTGTGTAAAGGCGGGGGTCGCCTCCGAAGCGCCTGTGCCGAATGCCGCAGGTGCAGCTGTCTGAGCCGCAGCCGCAAAGCCGCCATCAGAAGCGCCGCCAACAGGCATAGGAACTGCCGCGGGTGCGGGAATTTCGTTTACAGGTGTGGGAATTGTGCTTGCGGGTGCAGGAGCCGCGTTCACAGGAGTAGGAACTGTGTTTACAGGTGTGGACGCTGAAGTTGCAGCAGCAGTAGGCACTTCGCTCACGGGAGCGCCTGCGGTAACAGGAACGGTACTTTCCGCCTTGGAAGCGCCAACGGGCGTACCACAGACTCCGCAGAATTTTGTATTTGCCTGAAGCGCGCTGCCGCACTCAGCGCAGAACATTTGCGTTGTTTCTGCTGCGGGAGCAGGCGCGGGGACTTCAAGCATTGCACCGCAGGCAGCGCAAAATCTTGAAGCTTCGGAATTTTCCGAATTGCACTTTTTACATATCATAGATTTCTTCCTTTCTTACTGTATACGCTGCAAAAACGCGACCCTTGCGCGCCTTTTTCAACTATACAAGTACACATTATAATTGTATTACTAATTTCATCTAATGTCAACCGCCTTTAGTGCCGAAAAAATCAACAAGTTTTCATAAATATTGCACAATTTATACAAGTGCGTGCATTTCGTGCTGCTGCAAAACGCATTGAACAACTGCCGATACAAGTTATTATCAAGCGGGAATATTTTCAGACAATTCCACCAAACTATTACAGGTTGAATGTGCGCCTGCCATACGCGGGACTGCCGTAAACAACTGTAATTTCTCTGCGAAAGGATTTGATTTTATGAAAAAAGCTGCTGCGGTTCTGATTGGCTTCGCCGCACTTTCGGCGGGAATATGCGCCATTCCCGATGCCGCGGTGAACGCAATGCCCGTATCGTCTGTAATATCGCCCAAAATAGTCAGCTATTCCAAAACGCTGCAAGGCAGTGGAACACTTGCCTATCTCGGTCAAGCCGATATCACCTCTGCCCTGCCATTGGTTATCAAAGAGTACTGTGTTGCCGAGGGTGATATAATCAATGCGGGAGATGTTATTGCACGGGTTGACAGGCAAGGTTCTCTTTCCTTGCTGGAAAGTCTGGGACAATATGGCTCTGTCGCTGTTTCCGCTGCCGATTTATCTGCCGCTTCCGGTTTAATTCCCTCCGAAATAACCTCCGACCGCTCCGGACGGGTACTTTCCACAGCGGGTAGCGGCGCGGCGGTTCAGGCGGGAAGCAGTATCTGCACAGTTGCGGGTACGGATACACTTGTTATTACAGCACCTGTAAGCGAGCTGTACATTTCCGAAATAGAGGTCGGGCAAAACGCGGCTTTTGCGCTTTCTGCCTATCCTAATGAAGTATTTATCGGCACAATTTCCGCGATAGCAGGCTCTGCACGCAGCCAATACAGCGGCTCTGTGCTTGAAACAGTGATTGATGTTACGATAACCCCCGATACGTTCGACCCCCGAATGAAGGCAGGTCTTACAGCAGATGTAAGCTTTACGCTTACACCTCCGCAGAACATCTGTGTTTTATCCTATGACGCTATCGGGCAGGACGATGGCGGTGAATATGTGTATGTATACAACAATGGCAAAGCTGTAAAGCGCAGAATATCAACAGGCGCAGAATTTACGGACGGCGCACAGGTGATTATCGGCGTGACGGAGCAGGAGCAGGTTATAAGCTTCCCTGAAAAAATATCCGAAAACAGCTATATCAGAATGGAGTAAAAATGAGCCTTAACAGAACATTGGTAAATATACTTCGCAGCCGCGCACGCTCTCTGCTTACTATGGTGGGAATTGCAATCGGCGTTTTTTCAGTGGTGCTTATATCAACGGTAGGCTCAGTAGGTACGCAGCAGGTAAACTCCACGCTTATTTCAATGGGCGTTGACACGGTACTGGCGCAAAGCGCCTCAAATACAGTAAGCGCGCGCCTTACGGACGAAAGTATTTCCGTGCTTAGCCGTGTTGACGGCGTAAGGGATATCATGCCGCTTATGTCGGCGGTAAGCGAGGCAAAAATGATAGGCAGGCGGCTTGACGCCTATATATGGGGCGTGGATAAAACCGCAGACAAGCTTATCTCTCTTGAAGCAAAGCACGGGCGGCTGGTCACTGCCGCCGACACCGCCGCAAACGCGCGGGTATGCGTTATTGATGAAGCCTTTGCGCTTGAAACCTACGGCAGAAGCAATATAGTGGGCAAAAGCATCAGCCTTTTCCTTGGCGGCAGATATCATGAATTTGAGATTATAGGCATTGCCGATACAGGACTTAGCGGGCTTCAATCCGCGCTTTCAAGCATTATGCCGAATTTTATGTATATCCCGATAACAACCATGCAGCAGCTTTGCGGACGCAGCACCTATGACAAGCTTGCAATAAAGCTTACAGACAGTGCGAACGCCGACACAATCGTGCAAAGCATACGGCAGACGCTTGATAACCAAAGCGGCTGCACAGACGGATATATTGTAAACAATCTTCTTTCGCAGAAAAAGCAGCTTGATGATATTATGGGCATTGTTACCACCTCGCTGTCGCTGGTGGCGGGAATTTCACTTATTGTATCGGGTGTTTCAGTGATGACAACAATGATGATGAGCGTAAGCGAACGCACCCACGAAATCGGCATAAAGAAAGCAATCGGCGCGGGAAGCCTTGATATCTGCATGGAGCTGTTAAGCGAAAGCATACTGCTTACGCTGATGGGCAGTGCAATCGGAATAACGGCGGGACTGCTTGCGGCGGGTATTGGCTGCATTGTACTGGCAGTTCCGTTTTCGGTAAACGCGGCGGCACTGATTATTTCGGCGGGGGCAGCGGGACTTATAGGGGCAATATTCGGCGCATATCCCGCTTACAAAGCAGCCGCGCTGAAACCCGCAGAAGCACTGAGAATGTAGCGTTTGTTGCTGTTATGCGGATAATTTTTCAACATTTCAACAATAAAAAGGGCGGAAATTTCCGCCCTCAGACTATTGAAAAACCTCATTTTGCCCGCACAGTGGCGGCGCAAAATTCCTCCGCGATAAAGCAATACCTTTGCCGCGCTTAAAAATCCAACTGTTCCCCGCCGCCAAGATACATAAGCTTATCGCCAAGGGTTTCGTCCATCAAATCAAAACCACGGAAGCCCGTGCAGTGGCAGGCATATATCTTTTCTGCGCCGCTTAGCTTTAATCCACGCGCCTGCGCCGTTACATAATCCGATGAGCAACCAAGCGTTTTGGGATTACTTCCCGTAAAATGAAAACCTCCTATTACCGCAAGTATAGGAATATCAAACCAACGCCCTTTTACCGTTTCCAGCATATTAACCGCGCCGCAATGAAAGCAGCCGCCCACCAGTATAAGTCCGTCCGCTTTGCGCTTTTTAGGGAAAATAACCGCAAAGCTTTCATCGCTGTGGTCAAACGGAATATTCTTCTTGCCGTCTGCTATAAGATATCCGTCATCGGGATTTATATTTTTCTCGTCAAAATTCTCGCAGGAAGCAAGGTAAAATCCCTCCGTAACCTCTGAAAAGCTGTTGAACAGCACAAGGTTGTCCGCATATTTCTTGAAAAACGCCTTTCCCTCACCCGCAGGTGCTTTGAACAGTCCATTTTTGCGGAACACCTCGCTGCGCGCGCCGGCACGCAGATATATCTTTGCGTTTGGGTTAAGCCGCATTATCGCGTCAATTCCCCCGATATGCGCATTGTGATTATGCGTAAGCACAACCGCGTCTATGCAGTCTATCGGCAGGCGCATTCTTTTAGCGTTATCAACAGCTTTGCCTGTAAGACCTGTATCAATAAGATAATTTTTTCCGCCATATTCGACAAAAAGCGACATTCCGTTTTCATAAAACAACTTTTCATCAACTGCGGTATTTTCAATCAGACATACTATTTTCATTGCAGCCCTCTTGCCCTCTTATAAAATGCCGCACCGCTTTACGCAGCACGGCATTTTGTGTCATTTTGTACTGTTGTTTCTTACAAATTTCTTAATTGCCTCAAAACTCTCCGCGCTCAGGCAATGCTCGATACGGCAGGCGTCCTCCGCCGCTGTATCCTCCGATACGCCAAGAGAAATCAACCAATTGGTGAAAAGCACATGACGCTCGTACACCTTTTCCGCAATGGCTCTGCCCTTTTCGGTAAGGGTGATATAGCCGCCCTTGTCAACTGTGATGCACTCGCGCTCGCGCAGATTTTTCATCGCAACGCTTACACTTGGTTTTGAATAGTCAAGCTCTGCGGCAATGTCGATGGAGCGCACCTCGCCGTTTCTGTTGTGCAAAACCAGTATAGTTTCCAGGTAATCTTCACCGGATTCCAGAATTCTGTCTTTCATCTCTGACCGCCTTTCCGCTGTATCCATTTTTGTACGGCAGCAAGCCGCGCCCGTTTCCGCCCTGAAAAAAGCAGAAAACCCTTATTTAATATGATATCATATTCTGTCGATTTCGTCAAGTATCACTCAACGGATTTCAGCGACTCCACCATGCTTATCTTTTTAAGCACCCTTGTCATAATCATATTTACAAGCAGGGAGAATACAACCGTTATCACAAAGGAATATATAAATGTTGTAAGGTGAATGTTCCTGCCGAACATAACCTCGTCAATCTCTGCGGTCTGTACAACAAACCGCAAAAGCACCACGCCAAGCAGCAGACCGACAGCACTGCCCATTATTGAAAGTACGATATTTTCGCGGAAAGTATAATTTGAAACCTCGCGGTCATAGAAGCCAAGAACCTTAAGCGTTGCAATCTCTCTTATACGTTCCGTTATATTTACATTTGTAAGGTTATACAGCACCACAAACGCCAACGCGCCCGCAGATACAATAAGAACCACAATTACCATATCAATCATGCCAAGCATATCACTGAATGTGCTTGAAGATTTGGAATTAAGTATCACGCTGAGCACGCCGTCACATTGCATTATCTGCTTTGAAAACTCCTCTGTAACAGCTTCGTCCTCTGACATTCCATTGGAAAAATAGACCATATTATACTCTGGCGCTGCGCCGAAAAGTCCGATATATGCCTGCTCGGTCATGTAGATATAGTGGCTTGCGTAATGTTCCGTAATCGCGCCTACTTTTATGGTACGCGTTTCCTTATCGTTAATCTTTATGCCTATTTCATCGCCCACAGAGGCATTCAGCAGCTTTGCAAGCTTTTCCGTAACTATCGCGCCATCACTTTCTGTAAGAGAAAGCTTTTTCTTTGTTGTGCGCTCGCGGAAATCTATCATATCTTCAAATACAGCGCTGTCTTCTGCAACCGTTACATACGCCTGCACATTTGTCCCATCAAAGCAGGCGGTATACTGCTTTATAAGCGCGGAGGTGCTTTGCGTGCTTTCTTCATAACTGATAAGTTCGTTATAGAGTGCTTGTCGGTTTTCCTCTGAAAAATCGTCCTCAACAGCTATATAGCCGCTGTATTGATATATATCCCCATACTGAAGGCTGATTATATCGGATACAGAATCCTTTAATCCAAAGCCCGCCATCATAAGCGCAGTACAGCCTGCAATGCCAACAACAGTCATGAACATTCTGCGCTTGTAACGGAACAGATTTCTTCCAGATACCTTTGCAAAAAAGCCCATTCTGTTCCAGATAAAACCTATACGCTCTAGCAGCACACGCTTTCCCGCCTTTGGCGCTTTAGGGCGCATAAGCGCTGCGGGAGTTTCTGCAAGCACCCTGCGGCAGCTGAAAAACACCGTCAACGCAATTGCAAATATCATTGAGCCTGCCGACAGTGCTATGTTGTCCAATGTAAACACACAGTATACTTCTGTTATAATATACATAATGGAATATGCGTAAATTATTACATTAGGAAACAGCAGCATTCCTCCGAATGCGCCTATAAGGCTTCCTGCAACCGCTGCTATCAGCGCATAACACATATAGTGCGCCATTATACGGCTGTTTGAATAGCCAAGCGCTTTAAGCGTACCGATATGGGTACGGTTTTCCTCCACCATCCTTGACATTGTTGTAAGGCACACAAGCGCCGCAACAAGCAGAAAGAAAACAGGAAAAATCATTGCTATCTTGTCAATACGCTCTGCATTGCTTGCATATTCGGAATATCCGGGGTTATCATCACGATTGAAAATATACCACTTAGCTTCCCCTGCCTCTGCAATTCCCTGCTTTGCGTCAGCTATTTCCTGCCCAGCTTTGGCAATTTCGGCTTCAAAATCAGCCACGCCCTGCTCATATTCCTTTTTACCGTCAGAAAGCTGGCGCTTTGCATCATCAAGCTCAGCCAATCCGTCCTCATACTGCTTTACGCCGTCCTGATAATCCCGCTTTTTTTCTTCAAGCTGCGCTGCGCCGTCAAGGTATTCCTGCTTTCCCTGCGTAAATTCGGCAAAAGAGTTCTCATATTCAGCAAGACCTGCGCTGTATTGCGCAAAGCCATAATCAAGCTGCTGCTGTGCGGCGGAAAGCTGCGCCTCTCCGTCTGCAAGAATAGCTTCGTTCTGTTCAAGCTCTGCAAGTCCCTTGTCAAGCTGTGCTTTTGCGGCTTCAAGCTGAACTTCTGTCTGCTGAAGCAAATCGCGGTTCTGCTCTAACTCAACTTTTTGTTGAATTATTATAAGATTATCCTCTCCGTATAGCAACGCTGCCTGTTTAAGCTGCTCCTCACCTGCCGCCAACGCATCAATTGCCTGCTGATATTGCTCATAGCCCGCATTATATTCGGCATAACCGTTTTCAATTTCAAGTCTTGCTGCTTCAAGCTGCTGACGGCTGCTTTCAAACTCTGCCTTGTTTTTTTCAAGCTGCTTCTGACCTGCTTCAAGCTGTGCCTTACTTTCGTCAAGCTGCTGTTTTGCGGCAGAAAGCTGTGCCTCTCCGTCTGCAATTTCCTGCGCCGCCTGGGCAAGCTGTTCCTCAGCTTCAGCAAGCTGAACCGCACCATCATCAAGCTCTGTTTTGGCGTCAGCAAATTCTTTTTCCGCTTCGGCTATCTGCTGTTCGGAAGCTTCAATTTCTTTCTTTACGTCAGATAACTCCCGTTCGCCATCTGATTTTGCTTTGGCAAGCTCTTTTTCACCATCAGATATTTCTTCAAGCGCTTCACCCATAACCTCATCATAACGGATTTCACTGCGGCTGTATCCAAGCTGTTCCAACTTACTGGTTATCTCGCTGCGAAGCTGCTTGTACTCATCAGAATAGCTTTGCATTTCTGTCAGTTCGTCTGAACTTATGTATATCTCAGTGTATACTTCTTGGTCAAAATTACTCTCAGGAATATATAAAAATGCGTCCAACGCGCCATCGCCTATGGTTGTACTGCCTTTCTGCGTCATTGAAATGTACATAGGCGAATCAAATATACCAACAATTTTATATTCATCATACGCCAGCGGAAACTCGTCCGCCCCCGAAAGATCGACAAGCGAAACGGTATCTCCAAGCTTAAAGCCGTCATGCAGCTTATTTGCGCTTATAAGACACTCGTTTTCCGCCTGCGGCTCTCTGCCCTCATAAAGCAGAATTTTATTTACCTCATTGTTGTTCCATGAGTATACGCGGGTCAGGTACTCCTTATCCTCATAATGCACGGCAAGGTCAGTATATTTTGATGTATACACCTGCGAAACTCCGTCTATTTCAAGTATCGCTGCCGCGTCATCATCAGTAAGACCGAAATTTGACAGAACGCGCAGGTCAAACAGTGACTGTTTATCATAAAGCTTATCTGCGGAAATCTTCATATCGTTTCCCGTTGCCTTTATTCCGCTGAAAAATCCAACGCCGATTGCGCATATCAGAAATATAGACATAAACCGACCCTTTGAATGAGATATCTCACGGAAGATGTTTTTATTTATCGCCTTCAAGCCGCTGCCCTCCGTTACCACTCAATCTCTTCCACGGGAGTTGGATTATCGTTAATAATTATCTTGCTTACCTTGCTGTTTTTAATTTTTATCACCCTGTCAGCCATGGGCGCTATTGCCGAATTATGAGTTACAAGGATAACCGTCATGCCCTCCTTGCGGCAGGTGTCCTGCAAAAGCTTAAGTATAACCTTGCCTGTGTTATAGTCAAGCGCGCCTGTCGGTTCATCACAAAGCAAAAGCTTGGGTCGCTTGCTAAGTGCGCGCGCTATTGAAACACGCTGCTGCTCTCCGCCCGAAAGCTGTGCGGGAAAATTATCAAGACGCTCGCCAAGTCCGACCTTTTCAAGTATATCGGCAGCAGGAATGAAATTCTTTGTTGTCTGCACGGCAAGTTCTACGTTTTCCTTTGCGGTAAGATTTGGCAATAAATTATAAAACTGGAATATAAATCCTATATCATGGCGGCGGTATTCGGTAAGCTGTTTTTTGTTGTATCCGTCAACCCTCGCGCCGTCAACGCTGATTATACCCTCATCACAGTTATCCATTCCTCCCAGCATATTAAGCACGGTGGTTTTTCCGGAGCCGCTTGGACCGACAATTATAACAAACTCGCCCTTTTCTATATCAAAGGTCATGCCATCAGCGGCATTTATTGTAACCTCACCCATGTGATAACGTTTGTAGACATTATCAAGTGTAACAAAAGCCATAATTCCTCCCGAAAAAAGACAAGGTAAGACCCCAAAGCAGCACTGCACAAAACGCCTTTCAGCGTTAAGGCAGCCCGCCCGCGTATTTGTCTTACCCTGTCATATCATTACCTGTTAAGCGGTCAAAACCGCTTAATTATTTAACCTCAATCTTTGCCTTGCCACCCATGTAAGGTCTGAGAACCTCTGGAATATTTACACTTCCGTCCTCGTTGAGATTATTCTCAAGGAACGCGATAAGCATTCTGGGCGGAGCGACAACAGTGTTATTGAGAGTGTGAGCAAAATACTTGCTGCCGTCCTTTGTCTTTACCCTTATGCCAAGACGTCTTGCCTGTGCGTCGCCAAGGTTGGAGCAGCTGCCAACCTCGAAATACTTCTTCTGGCGGGGCGACCACGCCTCAACATCAAAACTCTTAACCTTGAGGTCTGCAAGGTCGCCGGAGCAGCATTCAATCGTTCTTACTGGAATATCCATTGAACGGAACAAATCAACGGTATTCTTCCACAGCTTGTTGAACCACTCTGCGGAATCCTCGGGCTTGCAGACAACAATCATTTCCTGCTTTTCAAACTGGTGAATACGGTAAACGCCGCGCTCCTCAATACCATGTGCGCCCTTTTCCTTACGGAAGCAGGGAGAATAGCTTGTCAGCGTGTGGGGCAGCGTATCTTCCTCTACGATAGTATCAATAAACTTGCCTATCATAGAATGCTCAGATGTGCCGATAAGGTACAAATCCTCACCCTCAATCTTATACATCATTGCGTCCATTTCTGCAAAGCTCATTACGCCCGTAACAACGTTGCTTCTTATCATAAAAGGAGGAATGCAATAGGTAAAGCCGCGGTCAATCATGAAATCTCTTGCGTAGGAAATAACTGCGGAATGCAGTCTTGCAATATCACCCATAAGATAATAGAAGCCGTTTCCTGCAACCTTTCTTGCACTGTCAAGGTCGATACCATTCAACTTTTCCATAATATCGGAATGATAAGGAACCTCAAAATCTGGTACAACAGGCTCGCCAAAACGCTCTATCTCAACATTCTCGCTGTCGTCCTTTCCTATCGGAACAGAGGGGTCAATTATATTGGGAATTGTCATCATGATGGTCTTTATGCGCTCTGCCATCTCGGGAACTTCCTTATCAAGCTTTGCAAGTTCCTCGGAATATTCCTTAACCTTTGCCTTTGCAGCTTCTGCTTCGTCCTTCATGCCCTTTGCCATAAAGCCGCCTATTTCCTTGGAAGCCTTGTTTTTATCCGCCTGAAGCGACTCTTTACGCTGAAGTGCCTTACGGTACTCTGCGTCAAGCTCTATCACCTCATCAACAAGCGGAAGCTTTGCTTCTTGAAACTTTTTCTTGATGTTTTCCTTTACTGCTTCGGGATTTTCTCTTAAAAATCTGATGTCAATCATTGTTTTTGCCTTCCTTTATGTGTATTTTTATTTGTTTATAAGCGCTTTCATGATACCCTCAAGCTGCTCCTTGCTGTCAAAGCTTATTTGCAGGGTGTTCGTATTTTTTCCCTCGGAAATTCTGACCTTTGTGCCAAACAATTCCGCAAGGCTTAATTCAACCTCGGTATAGTACGCCAATCGCGGTTTTGCTTCTTGCTTTTCCTCGCTTTTCTTAGCTTCACGCTTTGCAATAGACTCAATACTGCGCACCGAAAGTTCTCCGTCTGCCGCGCGGTATGCTATTTCCGTCATAAGCGCAGGGTCCTTGATGGATTTAAGAGCCTTGCAGTGTCCCGCAGAAAGTTCTCCTTGCTGAAGCAAATCCTTTACGCTTTTGGGCAGCGTAAGAAGTCCAAGGCTGTTTGCAATTGAGGAACGAGCCTTGCCAAGTGATTTTGCAAGCTGATCCTGCGTCATGTTGTAATTGTCGATTAACTCCTTATAACCGAGAGCTTCTTCAATCGGATTGAGATTTTCACGCTGAAGATTTTCTATCAGCGCAATCTGCATTACCTGTTCTTCCGAAAGGTCATCGCGTATTACTACGGGAACCTCGGACAAACCCGCAATTTTTGACGCACGCCATCTGCGCTCACCTGCTATAATCTGATAATTTCCTGTTGCAAGCGGTCTTACAAGTAGCGGCTGAAGCACTCCGTTCTCGCGTATTGAGGTTGCAAGCTGCTCAAGCGTTTCCTTATCAAAATTCTTTCTTGGCTGATTTTTATTTGGCTCAAGCTCGGTAAGCCTTAAGGAACTTAAATTCTCGCTGTCCTCGGTAAGATTATTGTCATCGAAAATACTGGAAAAGTCACTTTTTATTCGTCTTTTAGCCATTTTTTCTCTCCATTTCGCGGCATTTTTCAAGTATCTCCTTGGCAAGCCGCCTGTAAGCGTCGCCTCCCTTTGAGTTCTTGTCATAATACAAAATCGGCTCGCCGTGGCTTTGAGCCTCTGAAATACGCACATTGCGCGGTATCTCTGTTTTGAATATTGTTTCTGCGGCAAAGGTTCTCTTTATATCGCGCATTATCTCATTGCTTGCAAGCAGTCGCTTGTCCAGCATTGTAAAAACAATACCCATAATTGTCAGATCCTTGTTTGCTGCGCGTTTTACCTTTTTAACCGTCTGCATAAGCTGCGCAAGTCCTTCAAGCGCGAAAGGCTCGCATACCATCGGAACTATCATGCTGTCAATTGCCACAAGCGCATTTATTGCAAGTATACCTAAGGACGGCAGACAGTCAATAATAATCATATCGTAATCGTCCTTAAGCTGCAATATAACCTTTCTTAACTGATGATTGCGCTGTTCAAAATTTGCAAGCTGAAGTTCAGCCTCGCACAGCAGATTTGTGGCAGGCATAATCTTTACATTTTTGTATCTTGTGCTGATTATAGCCTCCTGTGGGCGGCGTTCACCCATAATAACTTCGTATGTAGTTGCGTCAAGCGTTTTTTTCTTTATGCCAAAGCCTGTTGTAGCATTTCCCTGCGGGTCAAAATCTATAAGCAGCACTTTTTTCCCCAGCGCGCCTAATCCCGCAGCTATATTAACGGAGGTGGTAGTTTTTCCAACTCCGCCCTTCTGGTTTACTACGCCGATAACTATACCCATAGCTTTCCCCTTTCTTAAAGTAATCATCACTTATATAGTATAGCACACTTCCGTCGAAAAATAAAGTGCTTTAACAAAAAAATGTTCCACATGGAACAAATTTCGACATAATCAATCGAAATGTTCCATGTGGAACATTATTATTTGCACATATCGACCGAAACCGGTATTTTTATGGTATATTCAAAATAATCTCCGTTCTGTGCGGTACTGGTTACACAATTGATATTTGCACTTTTCATGCGGCTTACAATTTTGTTTATGCTGTTTATGTATACTTTCGGCAGCGTTATATTGAACATAGTCTTTTTCTTACCTTGCGGCTGCGATTTTCCCGACAGAATATTTTCCACAAGCTGCTCTGTCTGTTCAAGATTAAGTCCACGCCTTACTATTTCATGCAGAGTTTTAAGGCGCAGTTCCGCGTCATCTATGCGTATCAACGCCCTTGCCTGCCGTTCGTTTATGCTGCTGCCTGCAAGAAGATTGCGTTCAGAATCGGTGAATTTAAGCAGGCGCAGCTTGTTTGCAACAGTAGACTGCGCCTTTCCAAGGCGTTTTGCCGCCTCCTGCTGCGTAAGGCCGTAAACTGTTATAAGTTCGTTTATTGCCATAGCTTCCTCAAAAAAGCTTAGGTCGCTGCGCTGTATATTCTCTATCAGCGCAAGCACCGCAGACTGTTCCTCGTTTACGTCCATAATGATACACGGAATTTCTTCAAGTCCCGCAAGCTTTGAAGCACGGCAGCGCCGTTCCCCGCTGATTATTTCATATGTAACGCCGTTTTTTCTTACACACACCGGCTGAATTATGCCGTTTTCCTTTATACTTTGCGCAAGCGAATATATTGAACCCTCGTCAAATCTTTTTCTTGGCTGTGATTTATTGGGAACGATATTTGCAAGCGGAAGCATAACCACACGTTGACATTGTTTTTCCTTAGATGAAAATAGCATATAACCACTCTCCTATCATGCTTTGTGATTAAATTGTATCACAAAAAGGAAATAATATCCACAATAATTTATCGCATTTCCCAACAACAAGCGACATTAAAATATAAAAGAAGCCGCGTTACAGCGGCTTCTTTGCAATATTTGCAGAATTTCTGGGGTATTTTGTCGGTGTGGGAGTTATTTTTTTTGTAATAACAAGCCGCCTGTCATCGCCGTTTGGCAGCTTGTAATCAGTAATCTGCGGATTTTCACCGCCAAGAATTTTTGCCGCGCCCTCTGCCGCAGTGATATCCTCGTTTACCGATTTCAAGGCGATAAATCTGCCGCCCGCTTTTACAAACGGCAGGCAATATTCCATAAGAACGGGCATAGCCGCAACTGCTCTTGCAGTTGAAAAATCATAATATTCGCGCCGCTTTCTGCCAAGCTCCTCACTGCGCGCATGAATTATTTCTGCATTGATTTCAAGCTTATCGCAAACTTTTTCCAGATAAACGCAGCGCTTGCTCAAACTGTCGCACAGCGTTGCTTTCAAATCATCACGATATATCAGCAGCGGCAGCGATGGAAAGCCCGCGCCAGTTCCAACATCAATAAAACTTTCATTTATACCGATTTCTAATCTTGAAAACGGAAGAACGCTGTCTATAAAATGCTTCATAACAACATCCTCAAAGCCTGTTATTGCAGTGAGATTGACATTTTTATTATATTCAACCATAAAATCATACAATACCAGATACTTTTCCGCCTGCTTCATGCTGATTTCAATTCTGCCAGAAGCAAAGGTATTGACGATATATTCAACTCTGTCCATTATTTTCGCCCTTTCCTGCCAGCCATATCAGCAGCACCGAAACATCTGCGGGATTAACACCCGAAATGCGCCCCGCCTGTCCTACATTAAGCGGCTTGAATTTATTAAGCTTCTCTTGTGCTTCAAGCCTAAGACCTTTGATTTCACGATAATCTATATCTGCGGGAAGCTGTTTTGCTTCAAGCCTTCTCATTTTTTCAATCTGTTCCTGCTGAATTTTGATATATCCCGAATATTTCAGCTCTATCTCAATTTTATTTACAATCGAGTATTTCAGCTTAGGTCTGTCTTTATCAAATGGAGCAATATCTTCATATGCTACCTGCGGACGTTTAAGCAATTCAATCATGCGCACGCCGTTGGTTATCGGAGATGTGCCACAGTCTGTCAAAAGCTTATTCAAGCCCTCTGATGGGTGGATTGTGGTGTTGCGTATACGTTCAAGTTCGTCCTCTATCTGCTTTTTTTCTATCAGATATTTTCCGTATCTTTCATCAGAAACCAGACCTACATTGTGTCCGATAGGCATAAGTCTTTCAGCAGCGTTATCCTGTCTTAGTATAAGGCGATACTCACTTCTCGAGGTCATCATTCTGTACGGCTCTGTGCAGCCTTTTGTTACAAGGTCATCAATCAGCGTCCCTATATAGCTTGAAGCTCTGTCAAGTATAACAGGCTGTCTGCCTGATATTTTCATTGCCGCATTTATGCCTGCAATAATTCCCTGCGCTGCCGCTTCTTCGTATCCGCTTGTACAATTGAATTGTCCCGCGCCGAACAATCCCGATATTTTCTTGAACTCCAGCGTTGGCAAAAGTTCCAGCGGGTCACAGCAGTCATATTCTATTGCATATGCAGGGCGCATAATTTCTACATTTTCAAGACCCTTTATCGTGCGCAAAAACTTAAGCTGCACATCCTCTGGCAGCGAGCTGCTCATTCCCTGAACATAATATTCATCGGTATCAAGACCCATAGGCTCAAGAAAAAGCTGATGGCGCTCCTTATCCTTAAAGCGAACAATTTTATCCTCAATACTTGGGCAGTATCTCGGTCCTACTCCCTCAATTCTTCCCGAATACAGCGGAGAGCGGTGCAGATTATCCAGAATAACCTTGTGCGTCTGCTCATTGGTATATGAAACATAGCAATCCACAAGATTTTCAAGCTTATCTTCGTTATCAAAAGCAAACGGAATAATCTGCCGGTCGCCCGTTTGCTTTTCAAGCACATCAAAATTTATTGAGCGCCTGTGAACTCTGGCAGGAGTACCCGTCTTAAATCTCCGCATTGTACAGCCTAGCTTTTTCAGACATTCTGTAAGTTCAGTAGATGGCAGAACATTATCGGGTCCTGCGGCATAATTAAGCTCTCCTATATGGATTTTTCCATTAAGATAAGTACCTGTTGTGATAATTGCAGCCTTGCAGGGGTAAACTGCGCCAAGCTTTGTGCGCACTGCGGTTATTTTCCCGTTTTCGGTATCAACCGCAGTTACTTCTGCCTGCTTTATATAAAGGTTGGGGGTATTTTCAAGACAGCGCTTCATATATTGATGATATTTCACACGGTCGCTCTGAACACGCAGGCTGTGAACAGCAGGACCCTTTCCTCTATTAAGCATACGGGATTGAATAAATGTTGCGTCTGCCGCACGACCCATCTCGCCGCCAAGAGAGTCAATTTCGCAAACTATCTGACCCTTTGCAGAACCACCTATACAGGGATTACACGGCATATTTGCAATACAATCCAGCGACAGCGTAAAAACAGCGGTTTTCATGCCAAGCCTTGCGGCGGCAAGGGCAGCCTCGCAGCCTGCATGACCTGCTCCTATTACCGCAACATCATACTCCTCAAGAGTATACATTGTCATCTTCCTTTCGACATTATCAGCAAATGTTCCATGTGGAACAACAAAAGCAACACCATAATTTTTATCGGGTGCTGCATAAAATTCACAAAACACGCCCGAACACAGGGTTATTCCCTTGCCCGGGCGTTGAAAACTTATTCTTCGGAAGCTTCAGACTCTGCGATGTCATCGTCAGGTTCTACATCAGGCTCGATTACCTCGCCCTGCTCCTCCGAAAGAGAAGCTGCTATTTCTTCATCGGAAACCTTTTCAATTTCAGCAGTTTCCTCGCTTTCATCATGTGCAGTTCTGGTAAACGAAGCAACCATGCTGTCCTCACTAAGACGCATAACTCTTACACCCGAAGCAGGTCTGCCCATGGTTCTCAAATCATTTGCGCGGAATCTTATAATAACACCGTCGGTGCTGATAAGAATTACATCATCATCTGGACCAAGCGTCTTTATGCCGCAGACATAACCCTTTTCATCACTTACGGGGTAATTTTTAAGTCCAAAGCCGCCCCTGTTCTGCTCACGATAGCTTGATATAGCACAACGTCTGCCCATACCCTTGTCTGTAACGGTAAGTATAGTTGCACAATCATCAAATATTTTCGTTGCGCCTACAACGTAGTCGCCGTCGCGAAGCTTTATTGCACGGACGCCTCTTGCCGTTCTTCCAAGCGGACGCGCCTTATTTTCATCAAAACGGATAGCCATACCGTTTCTTGAAGCAACAAGCACAGTGCAGTCGCCCTCGGTAAGAAATGCGGATACAATCTCGTCATCTTCGGCAATAGTAACGGCGCGCAGACCCTTTTTGCGTATATTCTTATATTCTGATAGCTTTGTACGCTTTACACAACCATTTTTTGTGATACAGATAAAATACTTGTTATCCGCAAAATCCGTGGTGGTCATCATAGCTGCAACGCGCTCTCCCTCATTAAGCTGAAGCAGATTTACAATATTCATACCGCGCGATTGCCTGCCGCCCTCCGGGATTTCATAGCACTTTATGCGGTGCATATTACCTTGATTTGTGATAAACAGAATATTCTCGTGACTGGAAGAAATAAACATATTTTCCACAAAATCCTCGTCGCGCTGTTTCATACCCGAAATACCGCGACCGCCGCGCTTCTGTATGTTATAAATTTCAACCGGCTGGCGCTTGATATAGCCGATATTGGTATAGGTAACTACGCAATCCTCCTCGGGAATAAGGTCCTCAATATCAACCTCGCCGCTTACAGGCTCAATGGAGGTTCTTCTTGCATCATTATATTTCTTCTTGATTGCGTCAAGCTCATCACCAATCTGGTGGAGCATCTTATTATGGTCGGAAAGCAGAGCCATAAATTCGCTAATCAGCTCGCGTTTTTCAGAAAGCTCATCAGCAATTTTACTTTCCTCCATGCCGGTAAGCTGACCAATACGCATCTGCACAATTGCTTCTGCCTGCGCTTCTGAAAGAGAATATGTTGAAGTGGGGAAAAATCCCGTTCGTGATACATCAACATTTTTGAAGCGTTCTACAAGACGCTCCTTAGCTTCTTGAAGTGTCTTGCTGTGTCTTACAATTGCGATTACCTCGTCAATAAAATCAATAGCAAGCAAAAATCCCTCAAGAATATGCGCACGCTCCTGTGCTTTTTCAAGGTCATACTTTGTACGGCGTGTAACAACATCAACCTGAAAATCCAGATAATACTGAAGCATATCACGCAGCGGCAGAACCTTAGGCTGTCCGTCAACCAGCGCAAGCATAATAACGCCTACCGTATCCTGAAGCTGGGTGTACGAATACAGCTTATTAAGTACTACATTTGCATTTGCGTCACGCTTAAGTTCAACAACAATACGCATACCGTTACGGTCGGACTCATCACGCACAAAGGAAATTCCGTCAATGCGCTTATCGCGCGCAAGCTCGCCTATACTTCCATAAAGCCGCGCTTTGTTTACCATATACGGTATTTCGCTGATAATTATTCTTGTATGATTATTTTCTTCTACTATCTCGGCTCTGCCGCGCAGTATAATCTTGCCTCTGCCCGTATAGTAAGCTGAGCGTATACCGCTGTAACCCATGATAATACCGCCTGTTGGGAAATCCGGACCCTGTATTTTGGTCATAATTTCCTCAATAGTTGCCTCAGGGTTATCTATAAGAAGCTGAATTGCGTCTATAACCTCGCCAAGATTGTGGGGAGGAATATTTGTAGCCATACCAACCGCAATACCATTACTGCCGTTTACAAGCAGATTTGGAAAGCGTGACGGAAGCACAACAGGCTCTTGCAGCTTATCATCATAGTTTGTGGTAAAATCCACTACCTTCTTATTGATATCACGAATCATTTCATCGGATATCTTAGCAAGCCTTGCTTCTGTATAACGGTAAGCCGCAGCGGGGTCGCCATCAATAGAACCAAAGTTGCCCTGACCCGAAATAAGAGGATAACGCAGAGAAAAATCCTGTGCAAGTCTTACCAGTGCGTCATAAACAGAGGTATCACCATGCGGGTGATACTTACCAAGCACTTCACCTACGGTATAAGCACATTTTCTGGTAGGCTTGTCCGCGGTATTTCCCGATTCGTTCATAGTGTATATAATACGTCTGTGAACAGGCTTAAGACCATCGCGCACATCAGGCAGCGCTCTTGAAGTAATTACCGACATTGCGTACTGAATAAAGGAATCCTTCATCGTTTCCTCAAGGTCGATATTTATAAGCCTTTCTGAACTGAAATCAATATCCATTTTTCCTCCGTTTTCACTTATACTACGCCACTCAGCCGCAGCTAAACAGCCTTACAGCTTAAATAATTTCAAGTTTATTTTCAAAGATATCTCTTAAAGCGTCCTCCTGCTGCTTTGTCATGCAGCGCTTCGGAAAGCAATAAATCTGACGCCTTGCTGAAATAAGCAGCAACGAGTCCTCGTTTTCTTCAAAATCAAGCATATCCTTGCCAAATAAGAATGTACTTTTTATAGGCGCAATATTATCACTGTCCGCTTCCTCGTCAATCTTAACCTCAACCTCGTTCACCTTAGGGCGGATTATGGTTTCAATCTCAATCTTATCAGAATAGACAGTTGCCTTGTAATCCTCGGGATTCATATCCTTAAGCGCGTCGATAGTCTTGCTTCTCATTCTTTTTTTGTCGGTTGAAGTATACACAAGACCATAACCGCAGATAAACAGCGCCAGCCACGGAACAGGGTTTGCATAATTGAAAATAACAAACGCCAGCGCAGCTACTGTCAGCAGCGAATAAGCAGCTATCATTATCTTCCAGCGCTTTCCTGTAAACTTCATCTGAAAGGTTTTCATAGCGCCGTCAATCTCATCAAGAGTGTTATCATAATCGAATTTAACAAGCACCTCGGACTGATTTTCCTCAGCCGCTGTTCCCAAGTCGGGTATAAGTCCTGAAATAACAATCACCCTTTCAAAATCATATATCAAGATTTACTGCAAGTCTTGCATTTTTCTCTATAAAATCACGGCGAGGTTCAACCTTATCACCCATAAGCACCGTCATTATTTCGTCTGCCCTTGCGCCGTCCTCAACGCTTACTCTCAGCATTGTCCTTGTTTCGGGGTTCATGGTTGTTTCCCAAAGCTGGTCGGGGTCCATTTCACCAAGACCTTTATAACGCTGAACATCTACCTTTGCATTGGGATTATCGCCCATAAGCTCTGCAATAAATCTATCTCTTTCCTCCTCAGAAAACGCATACTTTACCTGTTTTCCGCGCCACACCTTGAAAAGCGGCGGCTGCGCACAGTATACATGACCCTGCTCAAGCAGCGGGCGCATAAAGCGGAAAAAGAATGTCAGCAGCAGCGTTCTGATATGCATACCATCAACATCGGCATCTGCCATTATAACTACTCGCTCATAACGCAGCTTAGTAATATCAAAATCCTCTGCGATTCCCGTTCCAAGCGCTTTAACCACAGGAGAAAGCTTATCATTATTATAAACCTTATCAGCTCTTGCTTTTTCTACATTCAGCATTTTTCCCCAAAGAGAAAGTATAGCCTGAAAGCGTCTGTCGCGTCCGCTTTTTGCAGAACCGCCCGCAGAATCTCCCTCTACGATATATATTTCGGTTTTTGTGGGGTCCGATTCAGAGCAGTCAGCAAGCTTTCCGGGCAAGCCGTTACTGTCCATAACAGATTTACGCTTTGCTTCCATCGCACGCTTTGCAGCGTCGCGGGCAGCCTGCGAGTTCATAGCCTTGTTCATTACTATCTGAGCTGTTTCCGGATGCTCCTCAAAGTAATAAGTAAGCTGCTCCGTTGCTATTTTATATACAACAGGCTGAACCTCCGGATTACCAAGCTTGCCCTTTGTCTGTCCCTCAAACTCACATTCGGGAAGCTTTACGGAAATAATGGCGTTTATAGCCTCGCGTATAGCTTCACCGCTGAAGCCTGTAAAAGGCTTTTCGTCTTCCTTTTTCTTTATATTTTTTCTTACCTTATTCTTATCATTAGCTTCCTTATAAGCCTTTGCATAATCGTTTATAACCTTGCTTAACGCCTTTTTGAAACCAATTTCATGCGTACCGCCTTCACCTGTATGAATATTATTTGCAAAGCTGCGGAAAACCTCGCTGTTGAAATCAGTTGTATACTGGAAAGCAATTTCCACATCTATTCCGTCCATATCTCCATGCAGATAAATAACATCAGGGTGGAGAACATCTGCACCGCGCTTATTATTGAGCCATTCTATGTAGCTCATAATACCGCCCTCGTACTGCATAACTTCCTTTACAGGATTTTCGGAGTCGCGCAGGTCTGACAGATTTATTTTAAGACCGCCGTTAAGGAATGCCTTTTCACGCAGTCTTTCCTGAAGAATTTCATATTTGAACTCTGTTGTATGGAATATTTCTCCATCGGGCTTAAAGGTTACCTGTGTGCCTGTATGGTCTGTATCGCCTATTATTTTTATATTCTCGGTGTATTCACCGCGGTCAAAATGCTGAAAATGTATATGTTTTCCGTCATGAATTTCAACTTCAAGCCATTCAGACAAAGCATTTACAACGGACGCACCAACACCGTGCAGACCGCCCGCAACCTTATATCCGCCGCCGCCGAATTTTCCTCCTGCGTGAAGCACAGTAAACACCACAGTTGCAGCAGAAATACCCTCCGACTGGTTTATCGCGGTAGGAATACCACGACCGTTATCTGTTACCCTGATTACGTTATCCGGAAGAATAGACACATCAATTTCTGTACAGTAGCCTGCGAGAGCCTCATCAATAGAGTTATCCACTATCTCATATACCAAATGGTGCAGACCGCCCTCTCCAGATGAACCTACATACATACCTGGGCGTTTTCTTACTGCCTCAAGACCTTTCAGAACCTGTATATCGTCCGCGCCATAGTTGACGTCAAGAGCGTTTTCGTTTTCCGCCATATTTTTCCTCCGTACATAAAACCGGCAAGGACGAACAAGTCACCCTTGCCTCTGAAAAAACATATTTATTCAGGCAGTCAGTCTACCTACTTATACAATTATAGTATACCATAAACAAGCTAAAATTTCAAGCATTTTTGCCCCTGTTTTTAATTTTTATCAGAAAATATATACCTATACGCTAAACATATCAACACGCCTTAAAAAGCAAAAAAACCGCCTTAAAAGCGGTTTTATAAAAATCTTATTCAGCGGACAATACCGCGTTTGTTTATGGTTGAATTTGAAACATTTGAAATATATGTTTTATCTGTGCAGACAACAAATGATTTTGGCATATCCTGCGAAACATATTCTATTTTGTTCTTTTTCTGACAGATATTGAGATATTCTGCAGTAATTCGGCTGACAGAGCATTCTTCAATATCAAATACACCTATAACATCGTCTGTTCTGACTGTATAGTTACCGCCAAGAAAGAGATACATATATCAAACCTCCAAAAAAGTTCCATTTTCTGTCAACCACGTTTTGCCGTTTTTCAAAGAAGATAGGTCATCAATATTACAGCAAGTAATAAAGACCTGAGATTTTTCAATATTATTGATAACAAATCCCCTGCGGACAAAATCCAACTCGCTTAAAATATCGTCCAGAATTACCACAGGACAGGTTTTATTCTTTCTGCGTATTATTTCAGCTTCTGAAAGCTTAAGCGCCAACGCCGCGCTTCTCAGCTGCCCCTGTGAAGCAAAATCCCTTGCCGACATACCATTTATGTAAAAGTTGACATCATCACGATGAACACCTGCTATTGTGTAACGAAGTTTCATTTCTGTTTCAAGATTATGTTCAAGTTCATGTATATATTGACTATACAAATCGTTTACATCATCAAAATTTATACTTGATGTTTTGAAAATTGAACTGTAATAATCCATATCAAGCTTTTCCGCACCCTCTGTAAGGCGCAGATAAATCTCGGCGGCATATTCTTTGAGAAAAGCGAAATACTTAAGTCTGCCGTAAGTTACATTTATACCTTCGCCCGCCATCACCTCGTTCCAACTTGTAAGCAGCGCTGAAATTTCAGCAGCGGAAGTGTCAGACTTCATAAATGATAGTATATTATTACGTTGTTTTAACCCCCTGTTATATCTAGATAGCTTTTTCAGATGAGTTTTAGTCTGCATTACGGCAACATCATCAAGATAGCTTCTGCGAAGTTCAGGACTTCCCTTAATAATATTTAGATGTTCCGGTATAAAAACCACATATTTTAACACTCCGTATAATTCCGCAGCGTCATTCATCTTAAGACCGTTGTAGGTTATATTAGGCTTTCCGCCGTTGATAGTATATTCAACGACATTTTCCCGCTGTTCCTCATCATCGGAAAACCAAAGCTTTATTTTGACCTCGATACCTGTATCACCCGCCGGCAGATACTGTGAAAATCGCACATGACGGAAGCTTCCGCCCAGACAGACGGAAATAGCCTCCATAAGATTAGTTTTACCTTGTGCGTTCTTCCCAACGAAGATATTAAGGCTTTTGTCAAAGCATAATTCTGCCTCTTTGATATTACGGAAATTCCGTAAATACAACCTTTTGATTATCATTCAATCATTCTGCGGCAACAACTGCGTTTTCGTCAAGAACTACCTTGTACTTTTTGTTTTTGAAGTCGATAACATCGCCGGGCTTTATCTTTTTGCCCCTTTTGGTGCAGAGATCACCGTTTACGTTAAATTCTCCAAGCTCAATAAGTATCTTGGCTTTCGCGCCTGTTTCTGCCAAACCTGCAAACTTAACAAGCTGGTCAAGCTTAATAAAGGGTGTTGTAATTTTAATTTCTTCCATTGTCTTCACAATATCCTTTCTTTATTCATGTTATTTTTATATTCCGCATTTATGCGACATATTTTTTCCCAATGCTCTATTCATTTAAGACGCATTGGCAAAACGAGAAAAGTAAATTCTGAACCGCTCAGCGGCTTAATAATTATCGGCGCAACAGAGCTGCTCATAATAAGCTTTACGCAGTCGGACTCACACGCCTTAAAAGCGTCAAGCATATATTTTGCGTTGAAACCGATAACAATAGGCTCTCCGTTATATTTAACTGAAATTTTATCGTTGATTTTACCAAGACCTGTTGTACAGCTCATTGACAGAGTATCTCCGCTAAGCTCACAGCGTATGGAATTTTTATTCTTTTCATTGATGATAAGCATTGAACGCTCCAGCATATCAATGATATCACGGCAGTTCACCTCTGCATAAAAATTATCATTGCATACAAGATGATTTCTATACTGTATAAAATCACCGTCTATAAGTCTGGAAATCATTATATAATCGCCAACGCTGAAAGAAATCTGGTTCTTATCTATACAGATAGTAACATTTTCATCATTATCATCTGCCAGTATACGAACCAGCTCATCAAGAGTTTTTGTAGGAACTATAAATTCTATATTATCGTATGCAATAGGCTCCTGCCTTAAAGCAATACGGACGCCATCAACTGCAACAACGCTCATTATATTATCTGCAATTTCAAATTTGCAGCCCATAAGCGCAGGCTTTGTATCATTAACGGCAACAGCAAACTTTGTTTGATTTATCATGCTTTTCAGCATTTTTTGGGGAACAGAGAAGCTGCTGTCGGGATTAACCTGCGGAATAACAGGATAGTCGTCTGCGCTTATGCACATTATAGAAAGCTCTGTTTCACAGCTTACTATGCTTGCCATGTTATTTTCATCACAGGTAAATGTTATATCTCCCGAGGGCATTTTTCTTATTATCTCTGCTGCCATTCTTGCATTGATAACTATATTGCCGTTTTCCTGACCATTAACCTGTATATCGGTTTTTATACCGATGTCAAGATTATATCCTGTTACGGTCAGATTATTTCCTTCAAGCTCCATAAGGATACCCTCAAGCGCAGGAATGCTTGATTTTCCCGCGGAAGCTTTTGACGTAGTCTGAACCGCGCTCAGAATCAATTCCTTCTGACAACTGAATTTCATAGAAAACTCCTTTCAATAAAAGAAAAGTAGAAAGAAAAATAATATAGATAATAATATAT
>CAZLBL010000020.1:22080-29993 GCA_964557825.1 uncultured Ruminococcus sp. | reverse complement strand
ATGGTAAATGGAACCCGCCGCCTAAGAGGCGGGGGACATCTTGCCTAAGTTATAAAATTAAAGGCAACACCGTAATTTTGTGCGGTGTTGCCTAAAAATTTTTTGTTTTTTCAGATGTCTGCCTGACAGTGGAATTTCATTTAAGCCACTCCCAAAAATTCCTCAAGTGTAAGTCCGCTGTCGTGAACCATCTTTGCCGTGCTTTTGCCAAGATAGCGGACGTGCCACGGCTCATAGATATAACCTGTTATATCGGATTTGCCTTTTGGATAGCGGATTATAAAGCCGTATTCGTGGCAGTGTTCTGCAAGCCATATGCCCTCGGCGGTTTCGCTGTAGGAGGTGGAAAGAGAGGTGATATCCATTGCAAGCCCTGTCTGATGCTCGGACTGACCCGGCAGCGCGCTGTATGTTATGGCTTTTTCGTAGCCGTCAATGCTGCACCAGTAGTCAAAGGTGGATTCCTGCTTCTCATAAGAGCGGAAGCCTGATACAATGGACATATCATAACCCGAAGCGTTTTTCATCTCAACATAAGCGGAGTATGTGTCATCAGTAAGACCGTCACCGTAGGTGCGGGGCAGGGAGTACTGCTTGTTTGCAATAAGCACCCCGCCGATATAGGTAACACCGTCAATTTCAACGGGCGCAGGCGGCTGAATATGCGCGTAAATATCGCCATTGCAGATGATATCCGAGAAGCTGTTGTTTACGATAATACTGCCCTCGCCGTGGGCGCTGCCCGTGTCGGCTACTTGCAGCGTGCCGTCAACGGATACGCTGCCGCCCTCGGCTATGTACAGGTCGCCGCCGCAGTTTAACAGACCCTGTTCCGTAATCTCAACCGCGCCGCAGACATTGACCGTGCCGCCCTCGTCAATCTCAAATGTATCGTCAATTTTCAGTGTAACGCCCTCCTGCACGGTAAATACTTCGCCGTTTTTCACATGGCTTATCTCGTCATCAACAGCAGGCGGATTATCAACGGCAGGCTGACTATCAACAGCGGGTCGGCTATCATCGGCAGGCTGATTATCGACAGTTGGCTGACTATCGACGGCAGGCGTTCCGGAGGTGGTGCTGCTTTGCGCGGAATATGGCGCGGAAGCCTCCTGCGAGGGTTCTGTACCGTTCACCAATGAGGAGCGGATAACCAACGCGGCCCCCAGCACCGCACACAATATCACCAGAATAAGCAAGAGTTTTTTCATTGTATTTCAACCTCCGTATTCATGCTGTTTAATTAGATTTCAATACCGCTTTCATTGTAGCACATTGTGTTTAATTTGTCAATTGACTTTTTTCGTGGATTGTGCTACAATATTCAAAATTCAAAATCTTATTAAACGATGGTGATATTATGAAGCTTACGAAGCCTTATTTTTATGATGAATTTGTATGCACAGCCTCGCGCTGTACCGATAATTGCTGTATCGGGTGGGAAATTGATATCGACCCGCCCGCCATGGCGCGCTTCAACAGTGCAGGCGGAGAATTTGGCGAGCGGCTTCGCAGCGCGATACATACAGGCGAGGACGGCGTGCATACCTTTGCATTTGGAGAGGGCGAGCGCTGCGCGCTGCTTCGCAGGGACGGTCTGTGTGAGCTTATTCTCAATATGGGCGAAAACAGCCTGTGCGATATCTGTGCGCTGCACCCGCGCTTTTTCGGCTGGTATAACGGGCTTAAGGAGGCAGGGCTTGGACTTTGCTGCGAGGAGGTCTGCCGTCTGCTGTTTTCGGACAGCGCGCCGCTAAGCTTTATCAGCGGTGAAATTGACGAGCCGTATGAGGAAACCTGCAGCGAAGCGCTTCTGCAGCAGCTTCTTGCGGCGCGCGGCAGGCTTTTTGCATTGCTTCAGAACCGCGCCGCGCCGCTGCGCGACAGATTATATTCCGCAAAGGAATACGCACGGCGGCTTCAGGACGCGCTTGATTTTGGCGGCGCACTGCCAAACCCCGACATCGTACCCGCTCCTTCCGCGGATTTGGCTGCGGCACAGGAAATGCTTGACCTATATGCGCAGATGGAAAGCATAAGCGGCGAGTGGGACGTGCGCCTTGCCACGCTTACCGCGCAGTGCGGCAGGATTTATTCCGCCATGGAGGAGTTTTGCACGCTTTACAGCGGGGAAATGTGGCGCTATGAGCATATCGCGGTGTATTTCTGTTACCGGTGGTTTCTGGACGGCGTGTTTCAGCGCGAAATATACAGCCGCGCGGCGATAGTGCTTGCCGCCGCATTTACCGTGCTTATGATGGATTGCCTTACATGGCTTGAAAAGGGCGAAATCACCGAGCGCGACAGGATTGAAAATCTTAAGCTTTACTCAAAGCAGGTGGAGTATTCCGAGGATAATCTGGAGCTGTTTTTTGGCGCGGCACAATCTGACGCTTTCTTCGCAGGCTGAAAACAATTCCGGCTTTCATCATCGGCTTGAAAATGAATTAAGGGGCGGTAAATTACCGCCCCGTTTTAATGTGATTTTTTCGTTGAAATTGCGGAGCTTAACGCCTTGCCACAACAAACTCCAGTGTGCCGAAAGTGAACTGAAGCTTCACAGCAATGCCGCCGCCTACCGTGCCGCCGTGCATAACGTCCTGCGGCTCAAGGTCAAGCTCTATGCTGCGAGCGTTTGAGAGATTTACCGCAAACAGACCGTTCTGCAGGTTTAGGAACTCGCCCACGCAGGCTTCCACAAACTCGTCAACGCTGTCAAACAATCCGAAGTCCTCTGCGCTGTCCTCATCGTCACTGGAGTCAACGGCATAGCGCGAAGCAAGACCGATAAACGCCTTTTCATCGCCGCCTATCGCCGTAAATGCGGGCAGCTCGCCGATAAGCTGCTGCGTGCTTATGTAGTCAAACGAAATATCCGCGTTTCTTGCGCTGCCGGCAAGCACAAAATCATCGCCCACAAAGCGTATCAGATTTTTCATCAGCAGAACAATATAGTCTGCATAAAAATCTTTGTCATTGTCGTTTTCAAGGTCGAATATAGTAACGATATCCTCTCTTAAAGCCGCGTCATCGTCATTATCGTCGCCCTTTAAAGAAGCCGCGTTTTTGTACTGCGCAAGCGCCTCCTCAAACTGTGCGTTTGTAAGATAGCCAAGGTCTATAAGCGCCTGTCCAAGCACAAGGTTTGCGGTTTTCTGTTTTGCAAGCAGCTCGTCAACATTCTCGCGGGAGAGATAGCCCATATCAACCGCGATATCGCCAATGCGCTTGTCAACGCGCTTCTGCTCCTCGTGAACCGCGTCAACCTGCGCCGCGTTCATAAGACCCGCGTCAATCGCAAGAGCGCCCAGCCTTACCTTGACGTTGTTTTTGGCTTCAAGCGCAGCGGCAAGCTGCTCTGCGGTGATTATGCCCTTGTTAAGCAGAAAATGTCCGAATAACTGTGTAAACATATTTTAACTAACCTTTCGTAATTTCTTCACTGCGGTAAGCGAGGGTTATACTATTGCCTCAAGCACCTTTTTCACGTCTTCCTCTTTGATAGGCTTCTGTAAAAATTCCGTTGCGCCAGCCTTTATCGCGTCCACGAGATGGCTTTGTGTGCCTATTGTGGAAGCCATTACCACCTTTGCGGCGGGATTGTGCTGCTTTATTTCCTTAAGAGCGTCAAGACCCGTCTTGCCGGGCATAACGATATCCATAAAAACAACATCGGGGTTAAGCTGCTTGTAAAGCTCCACCGCCTGCAAGCCGTCCTTTGCCTCGTTGATTTCGGCAACGCCAAGCTTTTTAAGGGTATCTCCAAGCTTTTTTCTTACAAGTATCGAATCGTCACAGATAAGAACCTTGATATCAGAAATATTCATTATTCATGTCCCTTCCTTTTGCGTACTGATGCATAATAGCACCATTACATTATACATCATTTGCAAAGAAATTACAATAGGTTTATAGCGTTTTCGTAAAACAAGGCTAACATTGAGGTGGATATTTATACAATTTCCACAAAAAATCCGAAGCTTTGCGCGCCCCCTTGACAAATATCGGGGAATGAGGTATAATGATAACGGACTGAAAGGGGAGCTGCCAAAGCGCGGCTGAGAGTGTATCGCAGGATACAGACCCTGATAACCTGATTCGGATAATGCCGACGTAGGAAATGAAGTTCTTCTTTTTTACCCGCAATTAAGTTTGATGTATAAAGAGAAAAAACATTTCAATGCGCGCTGATATCCGTCGGTGCGCATTTTTTTACCGACGCTTAAAGCCGCAATTTCAGCACGCCGCAGGGCGGCGTGTGCGCGGCTGATAGACGGCTTCAGACGAAAGCGCAAGGCGCCTGTGGCTTCCGTGTTTCCGTACCGTTTCACGATAAGGTCCGCAGAAAGGAAGTTTTAATTATGTCTGAAAATACAAAAAATCACGCCAAAATACTCGCGCTTGTGGAGGGCGCGGTGATGGTGGCGCTTGCCGCCGTGTTAAGCTATATCCGTGTGTTCAGCCTGCCGTGGGGCGGGTCGGTAACGCTGCTGTCCATGCTGCCCATCTGCGTTTACAGCATACGGCGCGGCATAAAAAACGGTCTGTTTGCAAGCTTTGTTTTCGCGCTTATTCAGCTTGGTCAGGGCGCGATTGACGGCCTGTTCGGCTGGGGACTTACCCCTGTTATCCTCATTGCCTGCATAATGCTGGATTACATACTGCCGTTTACGGTGCTTGGCTTTGCGGGCGTTTTCCGCAGAAAGGGAACAGCCGGCTGGATTGCAGGCACGGCGCTTGCCGTGTTTATGCGCTTTCTGCTGCATTTCCTCAGCGGCGTTGTTATCTGGCGCAGCATAGGAATGTTGTGGGAGGGCTTTTCCACCGAAAACGAGTATCTTTACAGCCTGCTGTACAACGGCTGCTATATGCTGCCGGAGCTTATATTCACGGTTGCGGGCGCGCTTGTGCTGTTCAAGGTTCCGCAGACCAGAAAGCTTTTCGGCGCGGCGCAGTAACGCGGCCGCTGCTTTTAGGGTGATTTTTGTTCCATAAAATGTCTTTTATAGGATTTTTATTAAACAAAATTAAAAAAACCTCTTGATTTTATGGGAAAACAGTGGTATAATATCCAATGATAGATAGGCTAAAGACTGGGGTTCGCTCCAGTCTTTAAGTTTTAATCGGGGGAAAATCCCGATGAAAGGAGCAATGCAATGGCTTTGGCAAAGGGCTTCAGCAGTGTGGAGGCTGCCGCAGAGGCGGTTGTGCGCCCGATAGTGGAGGGTCACGGCTATCGCCTTTGGGACGTGTGGTTTGCAAAGGAGGGCGCAAAGTGGTATCTGCGCATATTCATTGATAAGGACGAGGGCGTATCCCTTGACGACTGTGAAAGCATAGACGGGCTTATCAACGCGGAGATAGACAAGCAGGATTTTATCGACAGGGTGGATTATCTGGAGATAGGCTCTGCGGGACTTGAAAGACCCGTGCGCCGCATTGCGCAGCTTGATATGTCGCTTGGGAAAAGGGTAAAGGTGAAAACCTACAAGCTTGCTGAGGGCGCGCCCGCAAAGGCTTTCAGCGCGGTGCTTGGCGGCTGTGCGGACGGCGCGGTGACGTTTTCGGGCGATTTTGGGACAATTTCCGTCCCGCTTTCCGATATATCGGGAATAAATTATGACGATTTTGAAGACTATGATATTCAATAAAATTTACGGAGGATTAAAGGAAAATGGCTAAGAAAAAAGTAGCATCAAAGGAAAATGAAATCGGCGAGTTTTTCAACGCGCTGGCAGACCTTGCGGCGGAAAAGGGCATAGACCCAGATGTGTTTGTTGGCAAAATCAAGATTGCCATCGAGAGAAGCCTGCGCACAAATCTCCACATAGAGGATAAGGAAAGCGACGCCGTGCAGGTGAATATCGACCTTGAAAAGCAGATATTCGATGTAAGCGTACTTAAGGAGATTATAGAGGTTGTTGACACCCTGTACGACCCCGATACCGAGATTGTGCTTGAGGAAGCCAGAAAAATTGACCCCATGCTTCAGGTGGGCGATTTTGTGCGCTGCCCCATCGACACGCACGAGTTCAAGAGAATTGCCGCAAAGAACGCAAAAGACCTGATAAAGCAGGGCTTCCGCGATGTTGAGCGTCAGCAGCTTTCCGAGATGTGGGGAATGTACGAGAACGAGGCGGTTTCCGCGATTGTCACCCGCGTTGAGCCTAAAACAGGTCACGCAACAATAGAGATTAACAAGAACGAAACCCTGCTTATGAGAAACGACCAGCTTCCCGGAGAAATTCTTACAGAGGGTCAGGTTATAAAGGTATACGTTACAGGCGTTTCCAAGGAGTATAAAGAGGGTACAAAACGCCAGTCGCTGCGCATAACAAGAACCGATAAGGGACTTATCAAGCGCCTGTTTGAGCTGGAGTGTCCCGAAATCTACGACGGCACTGTGGAGATTAAGTCCGTAAGCCGCGCGCCCGGCTCGCGCAGCAAGATAGCGGTTGTCAGCAACGACCCCAATGTTGACGCTGTCGGCGCGTGCATAGGCCCGCAGAAGTGCCGTATCACTGCCGTTTCAAACGAGATAAAGGGCGAGAAGATTGATGTTGTGCTGTACAGCGATATTCCTGAGGAGTTTATAAAGCAGGCGCTTAAACCCGCTGAGGTTACGCAGGTTGTTATCAACGACCCTGCGGTTCGTGCGTGCAAGGCGATAGTTCCCGATAATCAGCTTTCGCTTGCCATAGGCAACAAGGGTCAGAATGCGTGGCTTGCCGCAAAGCTGACAGGCTTCAAAATCGACATAAAGGCGGAAAGCAAGGTAACTCCCGAAGATTTGGAGGTTATCGAATATCCCGAGCCTGAGGAGCTGCCCGAAGCCGAGGCCGAATTTGCCGCAGAAGCAGCAGAAGCCGCTCAGTCGGAGGAATAAGGAGAGAGAATTATGCAGGAAAAGCACATACCGCTGCGCAAGTGCCTTGGCTGCGGCGAAATGATTGGCAAAAAAGGCGCTTTCAGAATAGTACGCAGCAAGGACGGCGAGGTTTCGTCCGACCCCACGGGCAAAAAGGCGGGGCGCGGGGCGTATATCTGCCGTGACGCGCAGTGTCTTGAGCTTGCGCGCAAGGCGGGAAGAATAGAACGTTCGCTTAAATGTGCCGTTCCCGCTGAAATATATGAAAATATTGCAAAGGAGCTGAGCGGGGATAAATAAGGCGTTATCAACATTGTGCCTGTGCAGGCGCGCGGGGAAGCTGGTTATCGGCTTTGACGCGGTTGTGCAGGAGCTTATGTCGCCAAAATCAAAGGCGGCAGGCTTGGTGCTTGCGGCGGATATATCTCCCAAAACCAATAAGGAAATCCGCTTCAATGCAGACAAATACGGGTGCAGGGCAGTTTCGGCAGAATTTACTATGGACGAGGCTGAAAGCGCCCTGGGAAAACGGGCGGGAATTTTTCTTGTGCTTGACAAGGGTCTTTACGGCTCAATAGTAAAAAGCATAAGCTGACCGCACAATTTAACCGACAAACCGGATTGGAGGATTATACATTGGCAACAACCAGTACAAAATATCGTGTTCAGGACATTGCAAAGGATATGGGCGCAGAGCGCAGCGAGATTATAGAGCTGCTTGACAAGACCTTCGGCGGCACGCCCAAAAAGGCGCAGACCGCCCTTACACAAGAGGAAATCGGCTATGTCCTTGCTAAGTATTCCGCAAAGCATGAGGTTAAGGACTTTAAGGATTATTTCGAGAAAACCGCTTTCATAAAGACGGAAGCGCCAAAGGCGGAGGAAAAGAAGCCTGCCGCAAAGAAAAAGACTGCCAAGACCGAACCCAAGGCAGAGCCTGTAAAGGAAGAAGCAAAGGCAGAGCCTAAGTCTGAACCCGCAAAGGCAGAACCTAAGACAGAGCCTGCAAAGACAGAGGTCAAGGCTGAACCTGCAAAGGCAGAGC
>CAZLBL010000020.1:0-21980 GCA_964557825.1 uncultured Ruminococcus sp. | reverse complement strand
CAGAGCCTGCAAAGACAGAGGTCAAGGCTGAACCTGCAAAGGCAGAGCCTAAGACAGAGCCTGCAAAGACAGAGGTCAAGGCTGAACCTGCAAAGGCAGAGCCTAAGACTGAACCTGTCAAGACCGAACCCAAGGCTGAACAGGTAAAGACAGAGGTCAAGGCTGAACCTGCAAAGGCAGAGCCTAAGACAGAGCCTGCAAAGGCAGAACCTGCAAATCACGACAGCCGTCAGGGCAAGCGTCCCGAAAATCGTCAGAACGGCGACAAGGGCGGCTTTAACCGCGACAGCCGTGATAACCGCGATAACCGTCAGGGCGCACAGGGCCGCGACAACAGGCAGCAGGGCGGTCAGAACCGTGACAACAGGCAGCAGGGCAGCCAGAACCGCGACAGCAGGCAGGAAAACCGCAAGTCGGTAATTCCCGCACCCGCTGCAAAGCCGTCTGCACAGAAGCCCGCAATCGACAGCAGCAAGATAAAGGTAAACACTCCCCCCACCATGCAGAAGCAGAAGGGCGAGGCTGTTCAGCGCGGCGAGCAGGTCACAAAGACGGTTGACACGCGCGGTTCTTATGTTGAACTTGATAAGTATAACGAGCGCTATGAAACTATTGCACCCGCAGGAAAGATGAACAGCGACAATTTCCAGCGCAAGCAGAAAATCACCCAGAAGTCGCAGAACAAGAACAAGGGCGGCTACGGCAGCAAGCGCGAAACCGAGGCGCAGAAGCTTAAGCGTCTTGAACTGGAGCGCGCAAGAAAACAGCAGCTTAAGGTTCAGATACCCGATGAAATTGTGGTATCCGAGCTTGCAACCCGCCTTAAGGTAACGGCAACAGAGGTTATTAAAAAGCTGTTTAATCTGGGCGTTATGGCAAACCTTAACGAAACCATCGATTTTGATACCGCAAGCCTTGTTGCGGAAGAACTTGGCGCAAAGGTTGAAAAAGAGGTTGTTGTCACCATCGAGGAGCGCCTGTTTGAAGAAGTGGAGGATACCGCGGAAAATCTTAAGCCGCGTTCTCCCGTTGTTGTTGTAATGGGTCACGTTGACCACGGAAAAACCTCGCTGCTTGACTACATCAGAAAGGCAAGCGTAACCTCTACCGAGGCGGGCGGAATTACCCAGCACATTGGCGCGTACAAGGTTCAGCTTGAGGACAGGGAGATTACATTCCTTGATACCCCCGGACATGAGGCGTTTACTTCAATGAGAGCAAGAGGTGCAAACCTTACTGATATCGCAATCCTTGTTGTTGCGGCTGATGATGGAATTATGCCCCAGACAGTCGAGGCTATCAACCACGCAAAGGCTGCGGGCGTATCTATAATCGTTGCTATCAATAAGATGGATAAGGAAGCGGCAAATCCCGACCGCGTAAAGGAAGAACTTACAAAATACGACCTTGTATGCGAGGATTGGGGCGGCGATGTTATCTGCGTTCCCGTTTCCGCAAAGACGGGCGAGGGCATGGATACCCTGCTTGAAATGGTAGGACTTGTTGCGGACGTTCTGGAGCTTAAGGCAAACCCCAACCGTCTTGCAAAGGGCGCAGTTATCGAGGCAAGACTGGATAAGGCAAGAGGTCCTATCGCAACGGTTCTTGTACAGAACGGTACGCTGCACACGGGCGATATAATCATCGCGGGAACATCTGTCGGCAGGGTGCGCGTAATGCGCGACGACAAGGGCAGAACCATCAAGGAGGCAGGCCCCTCTGTTCCTGTTGAAATTATGGGTCTTGCGGAGGTTCCTTCGGCGGGCGATTCCTTTGCCGCAGTTGAGGACGAAAAGCTTGCAAGAGAGCTTGTTGAAAAGCGTAAGCATGACGCCAAGGAGGAGCAGTTCAAGGCATACCAGAAGGTTACTCTTGACAATCTGTTCAGCTCTATTGAAAGCGGCACTGTAAAGGAACTGCCGATTATCGTAAAGGCGGACGTTCAAGGTTCTGTGGAGGCTGTAAAGCAGTCGCTTGAAAAAATCACAAACGATGAGGTTCGCGTAAGAGTAATCCACGGCGCGGTAGGCGCGGTAAGCGAAAGCGATGTAATGCTTGCAATGGCTTCCGGTGCGATTATAGTAGGCTTCAACGTAAGACCTCACCCCTCCGCAGAGGAAAGCGCAAAGCGCGAGGGCGTGGAAATCCGCCTTTACCGCGTAATTTATGACGCAATCGAGGATATCACCACCGCCATGAAGGGAATGCTTGCACCGAAATACCGCGAGGTTCAGCTTGGCAAAATCGAGGTTCGTCAGGTGTTCAGGATTACAAATGTTGGCATAGTTGCGGGCGCGTATGTGCTTGAGGGCAAGGTTGCAAGAAACGGTCAGGTGCGCATTGTGCGTGACGGCATTATTGTCGGCGATGACCATATCGCGGGACTTCAGCGCTTCAAGGACTCCGTAAAGGAGGTTTCCGTAGGCTATGAGTGCGGCGTAAGCCTTGAAAAGTTCACTGATATCAGAGAGGGCGATATCTTTGAGGCTTATGTGATGGAAGAATACAGGGATTGATTTTAATTGCTGCTGCGCCTGCGCTGTGCGGGCGCAGTATGCAGATATGTAAAGGAGGCTAGTATGGCTAACTTTAATATAAAACGACTTAACGAGGATATAAAGCGCGAAATTTCCGCAGCAGTGGGCGGGGTGAAAGACCCGCGCGTTGCAAAGAATTTCGTTACCGTTACCCATTGCGAGGTTACAAACGACCTTTCCTACTGCAAGGTGCATATTGCGTGCCTTGGCGGAGAGGGCAGAACGGCAAAGGCTGTCGAGGGCATGACGGCGGCGTCGGGCTACTTCAAAAAGCGTATAGCCTCCGCTATAAGGGTGAGAAAGATACCGGAGCTTATATTCCTGCCCGATAATTCGCTTGAATACGCGGCGCATATTGAGGAGATAATTTCGCGGCTGCCGCGCCCCGCGCAGTCCGATGACGATACTGCGGAGGAAGCAGATGAGGATTGAAATTTATGAAACGGCAGGCTTTCTTGCCGCCCATGATGATTACCTTATACTGATGCACGCAAGCCCCGACGGCGACACGCTTGGCAGCGGCTTTGCGCTGTGCGGCGCGCTTCAGCGGCTTGGAAAGCGCGCAAAGGCTGTCTGCCCCGACCCCATACCCCACCGCTTTGACTATATGCGCAGGGCTGTGCAGGAGCAGGATTTTGAGTACAAAACCATAGTTGCGGTTGATGTTGCCGATCCCAAGCTGCTTGGCAGCATGAGAGAGCTTGGCGAGAAAACCGCCCTTTGCATAGACCACCATGCTTCCAACGTAAATTACGCGGAGAAGCTGCTTCTGCATGAGGATTGCGCCGCCGCCGCGGAGCTTGTATATCAGGTGATAACGCAGCTTGGCGTGCCGACAGACAGCGCGCTTGCGGACTGCCTGTACACAGGCATAGCCACCGATACGGGCTGCTTCAAATACAGCAACACAACGCCGCAGAGCCATATCTATGCTTCAATGCTTATGCTTGCGGGCGCGCGTACGGCGGAAATCAATTTCGCTATGTTTGAACTTAAGACGCAGGGGCGCATAAAGCTTGAGCAGGAGGTTCTGAAAGATATCAGATATTACTGCGGCGGTCATACGGCGGTTGTTACGGTTACGCTTGATATGCTTGAAGCTATTGACGGCATTGACAGCGACGACGTCGGCGCAATGGCGGCAATCCCACGGCAGATTGAGGGGGTTGACATCGGCGTATGCATAAAGGAGAAGAAACGGGGAGTTTTCAAGGCTTCGCTGCGTTCAAGCGAACGTATTGATGTTTCCGCAATTGCACAGCAGTTTGGCGGCGGCGGTCACGCAAGAGCCGCAGGCTGCACGTTTGAGTGTGATATTGAGCAGGCGGAAAGCCTGATTGTCGCGGCTTGCCAAAGCGCGCTTAAGGCGGCGGGTATAGTATGAACGGCATAATATGTGTAGATAAGCCGCAGCAGTTTACCTCGTTTGACGTTGTGGCGGTAATGCGCCGCTGCTTCGGCACAAAAAAGGTAGGACACGGCGGCACTTTGGACCCCATGGCAACAGGCGTGCTGCCCGTGTTTATCGGCGGCGCGACAAAGGCTGTGGATATCCTGCCCGATACCGATAAAAGCTATCGCGCGGGATTTCGGCTTGGTTTCACTTCGGATACGCAGGATATTTGGGGAACGCTTTCGCCCTGCGGCGGCAGCGCTGTATCGCAGGAATGTTTGCAGGCAGCGCTTTCCGGTTTTCGCGGGGAGATAATGCAAATCCCCCCGATGTATTCAGCGCTTAAAGTCAACGGTCAGAAGCTGTGCGACCTTGCACGGCAGGGAATAGAGGTTGAGCGTGCGGCAAGACCCATAACCATCTCCCGCCTTGAACTGACGCAGTTTGACGGCACTGACGGCATAATTGAGGTTGATTGTTCCTCCGGCACATATATCCGCACGCTGATACACGATATAGGGCAGGCGCTTGGCACGGGCGCTATTATGACAAGCCTGTGCAGAACCCGCGCGTGCGGCTTTGATATTTCGCAGTGCCATACGCTTGAACAGCTGCGCACTGCAGACGCGGATACGCTTCAGGCGCTGCTTGTTCCGACTGAGCGGGTGTTTTCGGTGCTTCCCTGTGTAAGGCTTGACGAGGTTCAGCAGCGGCTTTACCTCAACGGCGTAAGACTTGACGCCGACAGGCTTGCGGACAAAGCGCCGCGCGGTGTAAGGCTGCGCGTTTACGGCGGCGGCTTTATAGGTCTTGCCGAAATCAATGCGGATAACGAGCTGGTTTCCCTGAAAAGGTTTATGTAGCAGTATCAATGCAGATTTGGCACTGCCACGGATAATGGTGATATAGAATTGAATGACATAACATACGCGGTGCAGGCGCCGCCCGAAAAAACAGCGGTTGCGCTTGGATATTTTGACGGACTGCACCTCGGTCATATAGGAGTTATCACGGCGGCGCTGTCGCAGCGGCAGCTTAAGCCTGCGGTGTTTACGTTCAACTGCGATACAACGCTGCCCAAATTCCACAACCCGGAGGATATTATATCCTTTGAGAATAAATGCGAGCTTATGCGCCGGGTAGGCGTACAATATCTTTACGCGCCCGATTTTGCGGAGGTGTGCAATTTCCCCGCAGAGGAATTTATCAGCGAGATACTGGTAAAGCGGCTTAACGCGGGTTTCGCTTGCTGCGGCAGGAATTTCCGCTTTGGCAGAAACGGCAGCGGCACGCCCGAAATTCTTAAGCAGCTTTCGGCGCGCCATGGGATTGAGGTTGAAATAGTGGCGGACGTTTGCCACAACGGCGTGCTTATAAGCTCCACCCACATAAGGGAATTGATACGCGAGGGCAGAATAGCCGAGGCAAACACGCTTCTTGGCTACGACCTGTGGTACAGGCTGCCTGTTGTTCATGGAAATCATATCGGCAGAACGCTTGAGTTCCCAACGATAAACCAGATAATTCCCGGAACTAATATAATTCCGCGCTACGGCGCATATAAAAGCTTTGTGGATATAGGCGGCAGGCATTACCGCGGCATAACCAACATCGGCGTAAAGCCAACGGTGGAAAACCGCCGCGATGGCAGCGGCGCGGTTATGGAAACCCATATAATCGGCTTTGAGGGCGACCTTTACGGGCAGAATATTTCGGTATCGCTTGTGGATTTTATCCGCCCAGAGCAGAGGTTTTCCACACTTCAGCAGTTGAAAAATCAGCTTGTTCTTGACAGAGAACAGGCTATGAAATAGCGCAGGCGGCTTGTTTATCCGTCTGCGGCAAAGAAAGGAATATAGAAATGGCAGCAGTAAGAACACGTTTTGCGCCCTCTCCCACGGGTTATATGCATATCGGCAACCTGAGAACGGCGCTTTATACCTATTTAATCGCAAAAAAGCAGGGCGGCACGTTTATCCTGCGTATAGAGGATACCGACCGCGGACGTTATGTGGAGGGCGCAACAGACGTTATCTACAAGACCCTGCGCGACTGCGGGCTTAACTGGGACGAGGGTCCCGATGTCGGCGGCGAGTACGGTCCGTATATCCAGAGCGAGCGCATGGGAATGTACAAGCAGTACGCCGAGCAGCTTGTTGAGGCGGGTCACGCCTATTACTGCTTCTGCGAAAAGACCGAGGACGCTTCCGATGAGGAGCAGAAGCCGCTTGGCTCGGCTTCGCTCAGCCGCTGCGCCTGCCGCGAATGTTCGCTTTCACAGGCAAGGCAGCGTATAGCAGAGGGCGCAGTTCCCGTAATCCGTCAGAAAATCCCCACCGATGGCACAACCACATTCCATGATGAGATTTACGGCGATATCACCGTTGAAAATGCCGACCTTGACGACCAGGTTCTGCTTAAATCTGACGGAATGCCCACATATAATTTCGCAAATGTTGTTGACGACCACACAATGGGTATTACCCATGTTGTGCGCGGAAACGAGTATCTTTCCTCCGCACCCAAGTATAACCTGCTTTATGCGGCGTTTGGCTGGCAGCCGCCCGTTTATATCCATGTGGAGCATATTATGAAGGACGCGCAGCACAAGCTTGCCAAGCGTGACGGCGACGCTTCTTTTCAGGATTTGCTTGACAAGGGATATCTTACCGAGGGCATACTCAACTATATCCTGCTTCTGGGCTGGGCGCCCAAGGGCGAAAAGGAGATTTACACCCTTGACGAGATGATAGAAGAATTTGGTCTTGACGGAATTTCCAAGTCCCCCGCAATATTCGACCCGCTTAAGCTTAAGGCGATAAACGCGCAGCACGTTCGCGCGCTGCCGCTTGAAAAATATATGGAGTATGCGCTTCCGTATATCAGGCAGACCTGCAAGCGCGAGGGAATAAATCTTGAGGTGCTTTGTTCCGTTTTGCAGCCGCGCACCGAGGTGTTCACCGATATTCCCGCGCAGGTTGATTTTATTGACCAGCTTCCCGAATACGACCTCTCTCTTTACACAAGCAAAAAGATGAAAACAAGTCCCGAAACTGCGCTTCCCGCGCTGAAGAAAATCCTGCCCGTGATGGAGGGACTTTCGGACTTTACGCATGACAGCGTTCACGATGCGCTTTTCGCCCTTATAGAGCAGGAGGGCGTAAAGAACGGCTTTATGCTGTGGCCGCTGAGAGTTGCACTGAGCGGAAAGCAGCTTACCCCCGGCGGCGGCGTGGAGCTTGCCGTTATCCTTGGCAAGGACGAGGCAATCGCCAGAATTAAAAAGGGCATACAGCTTCTTGAAGCTGCGGGAATTTAAGGCAGTGAATGTTTTGATATATTGCCACTAATAATTCACAAAACCGTCACGGTTGTGTAATACAATAAAATTTGGCATTATGCCTTAATGACATTTTCGGAGGCTTTCATGATTGAAGTAAAAAATCTTAGCAAAAGCTACGGAAGCAAGCTGGCTGTAAATGACATCAGCTTCACCGCAGCCGAAAGCGAGATACTGGGCTTTCTCGGTCCCAACGGCGCGGGAAAATCCACCACAATGAATATCCTTACGGGATATCTTTCCTCCTCCGGAGGACAGGCGCTGATTAACGGCGTGGATATTCTGGAGGACCCAATCGCCGCCAAGAAGGATATCGGCTACCTGCCCGAGCAGCCGCCGCTTTATCTTGATATGACGGTAACAGAGTATCTTAACTTTGTTTATGACCTTAAAAAGTGCAAGCTGCCCCGCAAGTCGCATCTTGCGGAGATTTGCAGCCTTGTGCGGATTACCGAGGTTTCAAAGCGCGTGATACGCAATCTTTCAAAGGGCTACAAGCAGCGTGTGGGTCTTGCGCAGGCGCTTGTGGGAAATCCTAAGGTGCTTATTCTTGACGAGCCTACGGTTGGTCTTGACCCCAAGCAGATTATCGAGATAAGAACGCTTATCAAAAAGCTTGGCAAAAACCACACGGTTATACTTTCCTCTCACATTTTGTCGGAGGTGCAGGCGGTGTGCGACCGAATTGTGGTTATCGACAAGGGCAGGCTTGTGGCAAACGACACAACCGAGAACCTTTCGCACAGCCTTTCTGCCGACCATAAGCTGACCGTCCAGATTGAGGGTCCGCAAAAGGAGGTAAAATCTCTGCTTGAGGGTATCCCGCAGATGGTGGAGGTTCATGTCAACCGCGCTGTTGATAAGATGGTTACGGAGTATTCGCTTGACGCAAGGGAGGGCGCAGACGTTCGCCGCGAGGTGTTCAAGCGCATGGCGGAGCGCAGCTATCCCATTCTTCTTATGCGCTCCTCAGAGCTTACGCTGGAGGAAATATTCCTTAAGCTTACCACAGGCGATTTCTACGGAAATACCGAAAACGGAGGTGCAGATAAATGACAGCTATACTAAAGCGCGAGTTTTCGTCATATTTTACCTCGCCCCTCGGTTATGTATACCTTGCGGTGTTCTACGGCTTTTCGGGACTTTTTCTGTGGATGCTGTCGCTTAAGCAGGGTCTTGCGGATATGTCGGGAACATTCCTGTGGATGTTCTTTATAATGATTGTCCTTATCCCCGTGCTTACCATGCGCACCATGGCGGACGATAAAAGGCAGAAAACCGACCAGCTTACGCTTACCTCGCCGATAAGCCTTATGGGTCTTGTGGCGGGAAAGTTTCTTGCGGCATTTTTCATATTCCTGATGGGCGCTGCGGTGCTGCTGGTGTACGCGGTGTTTATTTCGGGCGCGGTTGCGGATACGGCAGCGCAGGCGGGAACTGAGGCTTCCTTCGGCTGGGCGGCGGTGTTCGGCAATTTTGTGGGCATAACGCTTGTGGGCGCGGTTTTCATCTCGGTGGGAATTTTCATCTCCTGCCTTACCGAAAACCAGATGATAGCCGCAATAGGCAGCATCGGCGCGAATATCGTGCTTTGCCTGTTTGACGTTATTGCAGGCTATGTCCCCGTTGACTGGCTTCAGGATATCTTTATGTCGCTTTCCCTGTTCTATAAGTATCAGGAGTTCACATACGGCATTTTCAGCCTTACAAACATTGTGTTCTTCCTCAGCCTTATAGTATTGTTCAACTTCTTTACGGTGCGCGTCCTTGAGCGCCGCCGCTGGAGCTGAGAAAGGGGGATACGCGCATGAAAAATAATAACAAGGAAACAGAAATAAATATCAGCGCCGGAAAGACGCAGGAAAATAATGCGGCTAATCCATCGGAAGCAAAACCGCAAAAATCGCGCAGACCGTTCAACGCGCGCAAGTTCAGACATGGCACTGCGTCAGTTGTGCTTACGATTGTGTTTGTTGCGGCGGTGGTTGTGTTCAACATTATCGTGGGACTTGTTTCGGAGCGGTTTGATACAGATGCAGACCTTTCCGATACGGGCAAGTACACTCTTGACGAGGATACTGAAAGCTACCTTGCGGGCGTTGAAAAGGAAGTAACTATCACCGTGCTGAACTCCGAAAGCAGCTTTGAAGCCATGGGCGACCCGTACAAGCAGGTAAACGAGCTGCTTAAGAAAATGCAGCTTGCAAATCCGCATATAAAGCTTGAATACAAGCAGCTTGACCAGAACCCTGCCTTTGCCTCAAAATACACAGGCGAAACTCTTTCCGACAACTATATTGTTGTTGAGTGCGAGGCTGCGGGACAGCACAGAATAATCATAGACGACCTTCAGCAGAGCCTTTCCTATGGCACTGAAAGCGAGGGCTATCTTACCGTAAACACAAGCGAGTACCTTAACGCCTACTATGCCGCATATTATTCCGGAACGGCTTTCAGCGTATATGATTATGTAAGCTCCAATATCGAGCAGGAGGTTGTTTCCGCGCTTATGTTCGTCACCAATGACGACCCCGTAAGGGTAGCCTTTACCGAGGGCTATAACGAGGGCGACAGCGGCGCGCTTCAGCAGCTTCTTGAAAAGAACGGTTACAGCGTTGAAACCATAAATCTTATGCAGGTTGACGCAGTTGACGCCGATATAGATTTTATCGTGATTTTTGCGCCGCTTATGGATATCGACAACGATAATATCACAAAGCTTGATAAATTTCTTGACAACAACGGTATGTTTGGCAAAAATGTGTTCTACTTTGCTTCCGCATATCAGCCTGAAACACCCAATATTGACGCGTTTTTAAGCGATTGGGGACTTGCCGTTGAGCGTTCTCTTGTAGGTCAAAGCGACTCTAAATATGTGTTCCAGTATTTTGATCAGGACAGCTATGGCTATATGTACGGCTATATGCAGCAGGTGCTTGAAACGGATTACGCAGGCTCTGCCTATGGAAACAATCTGTACACCTACGGCTCAAATATGCGCCCTGTTGTGCAGATTTGGGAGGGCGGAAACCGCGGCGGTATAGAGCAGCAAATCCTTATGCAGTCGTATGACGGCGCGTTCTCCGTTCCGCTTGACGCTGACGAGGATTACGATGTTGACGCCGCAGCAACAGGCGTGTTTAATGACGCTGTTCTTGCTTACCGCGTACACAGCACCAATCATACGTTCAGCCGCGTGGCTGTTTTCGGCTCGGATAAGCTTGCAAGCAGTATGTTTATGAGTTACAGCAACGCAAACAACAGCAAATTCTTTATCAATATGTTCAACAATATCAGCGGCAAGGACGAGGGCGTTACCATCACCTCAAAATCCTTTGCAACCACAGGCTTTGATATGACATCTCAGCAGGCTGATACCCTTGCGGTATTCCTGTGCATTGTTATCCCTGTTGTTGTTATCGCGCTTGGTATTGTTATCTGGGTGCGCAGGAGGCACAGATAAATGGCAAAGCTTTCAAAATCAACCCGCACGGTTATCATCGCGGCGGCGGTGCTGCTGGCGCTTGGCGCAGTGTGCCTTGTGCTTAGGCTTACCAAAGGCTCTGATGAAAACGATAATTCGCACTCCCACAGCGAGGCTGAAACTTCGCAGGCGGAGGATAATTCCCTTGTCTTTTCAAGCAGGCAGGCTGACGAGGTTGTCAGCGCGGAGGTTACAAACTCCCACGGAAGCTATACCTTCCTGCGTGACAGCCGCGTTGTTACAACAGAAAATGACGATGGCACTATAAGCTCCTCAGACGAGTATTACTGGACAAGCGCGCAGCTTTACGGCGCACCCTCAAGCGACAGCACCATAAGGGCGTTTATGAACTGCCTTGCGGGACTCGCCGCATATCAGCTTGTTGAGGAAAACGCAGAGGACCTTGCTCAGTATGGTCTGGAGCAGCCCGAGGCTTCCGTAAACGTTGCATTTGAGGACGGAGAGAAGCTTACGCTGCATTTCGGCATAATAAACCCATCTGCCACAAATTATGCGTACTGCCGTGTGGGCGACAGCCGCGATGTATATATGGCAAGCTATTATTCCACAAGCTACGCATATCTTCCCATCACGGATTTTGTGTCGTTAGGCATTACGGAAAGCTATAATTCCAACAACCCAAAGGAGTTGGACTACTTTATTATCGAACGCAGGGATTTTGAGGAGCCTGTTGAAATTTCGTATATGTACGATTTGGCAGAGGACTCCGAGAACGAGGATATCGTTATCACAACATTCAATTCCCACCGTATCACAAGTCCGTTTGTAGCGGAGGTTGAATACAACGCAGGCAAGGATATCTGCTATGGTCTTTACGGTCTGTATGCCGAGGAATGCATAAGCGTTAATCCCGATGAACAGCTTCTTGCCGAGGCGGGAATGGACGACCCGTTCTGCACGCTTACATTCAAGTACGGCGGCAACAGATATGTGATAAAGCTTGGCAATGAGATTGTAAGCGTCACCGAAAGCGAGGGCGGCGAAACTCCCGACCTTAAAACGGTTACAGGCTATTACGGCATGGTAAGCGGCAGCAATATTCTCTACGCTTTCTCGGCAGATTCCACACCGTGGTATACCATAAAGCTGGAGGAGATGGTTTCAAGACGCCCTGTATCGCCGTATATCTACACCTGCGAATCTGTTGTTATCACAACGCCCGAAAGGGAATATGAATTTATCATAGAGGGCAACGCCGACAGCAGCAGCTTCACGCTTGACGGAGAGGTGCTTGACAGCAATAAATTCAGACAGCTGTATCAGCATCTTGTAAGCACGGTAGGCGAGGAACTTTACCGCGTTGAGGGCGATTATCAGCCGTATGTAAGCATACAGTTCAACTATCGCGAGAAATATTATGAAAACTACGGCACAGACCACGACAGGCTTGATTTCTATCAGTCAGACGACCGTAAGAATATTGTCAGCGTAAACGGCGAGGTGATGTTTAAGGTTCGTCAGGTGTATACAGACAGGCTTATTGAGAATATAGACGCGCTGCTTAACGGCGGCGAAATCAAGCTTGACTGGTGATTGGCGCAGCGCAATTATCCCCATAAGCAGTCGGCAGAAATGCTGTGAAAATATTATGAATTGACGGAGGTATCAGCAATGAATGAAAGCGAATTTTTCTATTACAGAGGCTTCCCGCTTGTCCGCAGCGGTAATGAGATGTACTACGGAAGCATGGGCGACAAGTTTGTGACAAGGCTTACCGTGCGCGAAACGGAAAAAATCCATGACCAGGACGTTCCTACAAAGATTATGGTTCAGCTTGTTCCAACAGGAACGGAGGAGGTTGACCTCTCAAAGATAAGAAAGGGCGAGATGACAGGCTTTTATGAGGCGCTTGATACTGCCTATGTATGGCTTGCAAAGGAGCTTTTCTGATTTTGTACATCGGGAGAACTGCGGGACGCGGTTCTCCCGTTTTAATTTACGGCTGCTGAGCAGCCTGATTATTGCGCGTGGTATACCGCTTATTCGACATATTCACCATTGACAGGAAGCCGATATTCTGTTATAATAAAACAAAGAGTTGCTGCAATACAAGTTGTTTTTTTGTATTCTGCCGATAGGATTTAGTGAAAAAGGAGGTATCGCCATGCCTGCCGAAGAAACGCTTCTGACACAGGAGGAAAAGGAGATTTTATCCGCCCCGCCGACAGCTGAAACGCCTGATACACAGCAGCTTGACGCACGCGACCGCAGTATTCTTGCCGCGCTTGATGAAATGCTTGCAAAAAACAACAATCCACCTGCGCCGCCGAAAGCGCAGGTGGAAAGCGGTATAGAACGCTTCTGTGTTGGTATGGTGCGCAAGGGCGCGGGTATAATTTCGCTGTGCCTTATCTTGATTTTTATGGGCGTAGTGGTGATTTGCTGCTTTTTTTCACCGCAGCCCGATTACCTGCTGCCGCTTAAACTTTCGCCCGTTGCGGCGATATTGATGGGGCTGGAGCTGCTTGCGTATTATCTGGTTTCGCGCAGACGGTTCCGTATAAATATTCCCGCTATCGTTATTTCGGCGGTGCTTGTGGCGGGGTGCTGCGCGCTTGCGGCGGCGCTTAACAATTCCTATAACGAAAGCACCGCAGAGTACAGCAGCCGTACCGTTGCCGCGCAGATTTATGAGAAAGGCTATCATGAGCTTCGCCATGTCGCTGATATTGAGGAAATTGAGGTTGAGGTTGACCTTAACGCGGGCGGCGCTGCAAGAAAATCCGGCATAGACGCGCTTTCCGCCGATGATGTGGTGATAATCACCGTAACCTTCAGCGGCAGCTATACCGACCCGGACGATTTTGCCGCCGAGTGCAAGGCAGTGATGGACGGTTATCGTTTTCTTGGCGTCCCTGTAACTGATTTCCATTTTATCAGCGATACGCGGCTTCATTCGTTCATGCTTGATGTTGAGGGACTTTTCATGCAGGATTACTCGGAAGCGCAGCTTGCAGAAAAAGTCCGCCATATTTACATAGAGGATATGGATTATATCGCCGATTTGGAGGATTTTGTTCCCGAAGAAACAGTGGAAGCCACCGGGTTCTGACGGCTTGTGGATTATGTTAAACACGTCTAATACATAAAGCGATTAGCTGTTAAAATAACTTAAGGACATCTCAGAGAAAGAGGAAATTTATGCTTACAAAAGAAAAAAAGTCAGAAATTTATGCCTGCCTGCGCAGACAGTTTCCCGACCCGGGTATCTACAAAATCACCCGTATAAGGGAGTGGCTGGCAACCAACGGATACACCATGCAGGGGCTTGAATATGACGATTTCAACGCCTTTGCCAAGGATTTTCCCGAGGCGTTCCGCCTGCACGCCGATGGCACTGAAAGCCCCTACATAATCTTTGCCGAATGGAAAGGCACGGGCGCCCCGCCCGTATGGGACGAACACCCCGCCGACAGCTTTTACGGCAGCCGCAGGATTATACTTAATGATGACATTATTGAGATGTCGCAGCAGTCGTTATATGCCCTTACAAAAGTGATGGGTACAGGTCTGTCTGTACAGGAGATGAAGCAGTTTGTTTACGACAGCTTTGAAAAAGCCAAGGACGAGAACACGCTAAGCTTTGTTTCGGAAAGATATACATTCCCGATTGGCTTTTGCACTGACGGCTTCCTTGTCAACGGAATTGTCACAAAAAATCTTAGCCTGCGTGGCAAAAGCCTGTATTTTGCATTTGAAAAAACAAGCATCTATTCGCCCGACGCTGTAAACAGCGTTGTACGCTGTCATGCAGCGCAGCCGCAGGCGCTAGGGGAAGATGTAAAGCGCAATATCTACAATATACTCACCGCGCATTTCCCGTTTGACAGACCGCAGCACATGGCGGCAATAAGCAAGGTGCTTTACGACAGCGGCATAGACAGGTCTGCATATGGCTTTTATAAGATGAAGGATTTGCTGTCGCAAATGGATTATCTTGCGCTTGAAGATGTCGTGCTTGGCGGCGTTCCGCAGATTATGGTGACGATAAACAGAAGCAAGGATTATCCCGCTGCACCGCTTCACTGCGAGTATTCCCGTACTGCTGAATATTCTCATTCAGCGGAGTATGCTAACCCCGCTGAATATTCCCATACAGCCGAATATTCCCGCCCTGCGGAGAGCGTCAATTCCGATTTTGCGCGTTCTGCTTCGCATGATAAAGATGAAATTCCCTCAGAGCGTCTTGAGGAATTTTGCAATATGCCGCCAAAGCCTGTTTCCATTATAATGAATTATCTCAGGGCGCAGGGGCAGACGGTTACCCCAACGCAGGTGCGCGAGGCAATCAGCGAGGATTTTGAGCGGGCGCGCAACGGCAATATCCGTGTTTTTGACGGCAAGCTTATATTCCCAAGCCGTTATCTTCGCGCAGACGGAACGCCCGTGGAACTTACCCTTAAAAGAAGCAGCTATGAGGGAAAGCCGTGGTTTCTGCACTTTGTTGACAGCCGTGTAAGAAATGCCACAAGACCTATCCACCCCGGAAAACAGCTTGAAAATTTCGCCTTTCTTGGCAGCTGGGCAAGCTTTTTGTCCGAGCTTGCGGAAAAGGCAGTGCGCGAGGACTGGGATTTTGCAGATTCACCAGTAAAGGATAACCATATTCTTATACAGTATATCAAGTATACTTTCTATCGGCTTCAGCGTGAAAACAAGGTGTGCGTTTCTTCTGACGGCGCGTTTGCGGCATTCAATACCGGTCTTGTCGACAAGTATTATGACGATATTTATGCCTGCTTCTATCCCAACGACCCGGGCGAGGAAACGCGGTGGAAATTTGTCGGTTTCTGCACCGCAGCTTCAAGAGATTTGGGCAAGCAGCTTGTATCCCGTTTCAACCCGCTGCCGCAGCCGCCGAAATATGTGCGCCGCAGCGAGGATTTGATTTTTGACCTTGACAGACCCATGCACACGGATTTTGACCATATCATCATAGACAACATCAGACGTTTGCCGTTAAGATTTCTGGCAGACCAGTTTATGGATTTCCCCGAAGCGCAGAAGCTTGCGTCTGACATTGAAACCGCAGATTATTATGATAAAAAAGAGGATTATGAGCTGCTTAAGGAAATTATCCGCGATAACGGCAGGCTGTATGTGCGCATACAGAACCGCATAAAGGACGCAATAGAACTTGCAAGAAAGCGCGTGCGCTGGAATTATAAAACCGCTATTCCGTCATATTATCCGCAGAGCGACAGTATGTCGCTTATGCTGCCGCTGTGCCTTGTTGACGATACTACGCCCGATGTCGCACTGGTGGTGGAGCTTACAAACTCCGGCAACTATCAGGGTCAGACGATTATTACAATTCCGCAGGCGTATATTGACGCGCGCCTGCTGTGCCGTATCGACAGCGAGTGGCTTACAGCAGTAGAAACCGCCCCCGCCGATGTTCTTGACGAGGAGCTGGAATAAATATCGGGCTGCGTTAAGTGGCGGATTGTTTTGATACCATTTCAGCCCCACTAATGAAATTTTTGCCCCCGACTATATGCCGAGGGCAATTTTGTTAGCAAATTTTTTCTGTTTCTCACCTCGTTGGATAAATTATAGCACAGGCTTGTGGAATTTTCCACCAACCTGTGCTTGCTTTTGTGTTAAGTTTTGTATACATTTCTGCGGAAAACGGCTCTTATTCCTCCACCGCAACAATCGGATAACCGCTGATGTACGGCTTTACCATATCCGGGTGAGCCTCAGCGGCTTCAAACAGCCGCTTTGCAAAGCCGTCCGCATTTACAAAATCGCACAGAGCCTTTAGCGGCAGCGCCGAAACCTCGCCGCACACGGGCGAAACCGTTATAACGCGCCTGCCGTCAAGACTGTTTACACGGAACGGCCATATGCGGCAGTCAAACGGCTTGTTATCGCCAAGCGCGCAGCCGTTTTCCGTAAGCATGGGGCAGTACGCCACCTCGCCGCCGTTGAAGCGCATATCAAAAACGTATTCGCCGCCGCGCGCAATAAGCTTTACATCGGGGTAATGCTGCGCAATAAATTCCCGCAGCTCGTCAAATATCAGTGGAATTTCCCACTTGTCGCTTTCGTCGAAGCCGCAGCAGACGCGGCATTCCCCGCAAGAGGCGGGATTTAGTATCTTTTTAAGCATTTTGTTCTCCTTATAGTTCCCGTGCGGCTTCCCACAGATAGAACGAAGCCACTGTGCCGTATGGCGAGTACAGCTTTCTGAATTTCTCCATTGCCTTTATGTCCTTGATGTCAAGCCCGTGCAGCAGCGAAAGTCCCTTGCGTATGCCGTAATCCGACAGACTAAGCACGTCCGCGCGCCCAAGACAGAATATCAGCGTCATCTCGGCAGTCCACACGCCTATGCCCTTTATTGAGGTAAGCGCCGCCATTGCCGCGCCGTTGTCCATTGCGGAAAGCTGCTGCGCGGTTATTTCCTCGGAAATAAACAGCTGCGCACAGCGGGAAATACACTCCGCCTTTGCACGCGATAATCCCGCCGCTTTCAGTGCTTCAGCGTCTGCGCAGCTTTGCGGAGATATCTCGCCAAGCCGCGTGCAAAGCTTTGCCCACAGCGTGTCGCAGGCTTTCATGGAAAGCTGCTGATTTACTATATTGTAGCAAAGTCCCTCAAAAATATCCTCAAATATCGTGCGGCGTATATATCCCTTTTGTGCGATAAACGCACCCAGCCGCTTGTCGCGTTGTGAAAGCAGCGCCGTTTCGCGCGGGGTGTAAATAAATTCCTTCATCTGATGGCTGCCTTTCGTAATCTTTACTCTATTATACACTTATTTTCCATTGATGTCAATAAAGGCAATACTACACAAAGATTGCGGAACAACTTCGTTGTAGTTTGCGGGCTGCGCAGCCAGATTTTTCTGCTTTCTATTTCACTGAAATATTGTATATTTTCATCAATTTTTCACTGAATATTTATTGACATTAACGAAAAAAATAGCTATAATAATTATACGGAATTACAGACGCGGCTGCGCTGTGATACACCGACAAGCTTCAGTGAAAAAATAAAATAATGATATTGCGGCACGTTACCCTGTGATTCGGGGGCGGCGGCATAGAAAGGAAACAGCTATGAAAAACAGCAACAATAACACTTACCTGTTCAAAGGCAACAAAACTATCAAAGATGTAAACGACGCGTCTTTTCTGTTTGGTGCGTTTGTCGGCAAGGAGCTTGACGCCATCGGCATGAGAGCCTCATATCGTCATATTATCAAGCCTCTGATGGAGGGTGACGGGCTTACGCAGCTTCAGCTTGTAAATATCACACGGCTGAAAGCGCCCACAATCAGCATAACCCTGCGCAATATGGAGCGCGAGGGTCTTGTCCGCCGCGAAAAGGACGGCGATGACCGCCGCGAAACCCATGTGTATATCACCGCAAAGGGCAAGAAGCTTTACGCAAAAATTCTTAAGGCGTATGATAAGGCAGAGCAGATTATGCTTGAGGGCATTTCTGAGGAAGAATGTGAAGCTGCAGGTGCGCTTATCAGAAAGATGACCGACAACCTCAGAGCGGCATTGGGAGAGGACTACGTTGAGTAAGGTATTAAAATATCTGAAGAAATACTGGTATATCGCGGCGCTGTCACCGCTTTTCATGATACTTGAGGTCAGCATGGACCTTATCCAGCCCGACCTTATGTCAAGAATTGTCGATGACGGCGTTCTTGCGAAAAATATGGATATTATCCTTGAACTTGGCGTGCAGATGGTAATATTCACGCTGATAGGCTGCCTTGGCGGCATACTTTCGGGCGTGTTTGGCAATATCGCGGCGCAGAGCTTTGCAAACGACCTGCGCAAGGACGCTTTCTCAAAGGTAATGCAGATGTCGTTCCAGCAGACGGATAGGTTTACAACAGGCTCGCTTGTAACAAGGCTTACAAACGATATCACCGCCTGTCAGGATTTTGTCGGCATGGCGCTGCGCATGATGGTGCGCACGCTTATGCAGTTTATCGGCGGCATTTACATGGTGCTTAACATTGATGTAACCTTCGGACTTATCCTGCTTGTCACGCTGCCTGTGCAGCTTGTTATAGTTGCAGTTGTGCTTAAAAAGGGCGCGCCGCTGTTCGGCGTTGTGCAAAGCAAGCTTGACAGGGTAAATTCCGTTGTGCAGGAGAACGTTTCGGGTGCGCGCGTTGTAAAGGCATATACGCGCGAGCAATATGAGATTGACCGCTTTGGCAGCGCAAACGACCAGCTTTGCAGCACAAATCTGCGCGTGCAGAAGCTTATGGCGCTGCTTACCCCTGCATTGTCGATACTTATGAACGCTTCTGTGCTTGCCGTTATCTATATCGGCGGACTTCAGGTGCAGGCGGCACAGCTTGAGGTGGGCAAAATAATGGCGGGCATTACATATATCACGCAGATACTTATGTCCGTTATGATGATTGGTATGATGTTCCAGCAGGTTACAAGGGCGTCCGCCTCGGCAAAGCGTATCAGGGAAATTCTGGACGCAGACCCGATAATCGCGGGCGGCGATTTTGACGGCGCAACAGCAGAGCAGGGCACGGTTGAGTTCAGAAACATCTCCTTCCGCTATCCCGGCGTTCAGGCGGGAAACGTTCTGGAGAACATCAGCTTCAAGGTAAACAAGGGCGAAACTGTCGCGATACTTGGCGCGACAGGCTGCGGCAAAACCTCGCTTGTAAGCCTTATCGCACGCTTTTATGACGCAACCGAGGGCAGCGTGCTTGTGGACGGCGTTGACGTAAAGCAGTACAACCTTGACGCGCTGAGAAAAAAGCTTGGCTTTGTGCTGCAAAAAAGCGAGCTTTTCTCGGATACCATAGAAAATAATATCCGCTGGGGCAAGCCCGACGCTTCCGATGAGGAGGTTCGCCGCGCCGCAGAAATCGCACAGGCTTCGGAGTTTATAGAGGGCTTTACCGATGGCTATAAGGATATCGTCACGGAAAAGGGCGCTTCGCTTTCGGGCGGACAGAAGCAGAGACTTTCCATTGCAAGGGCGATAGTAAAGCAGCCCGAGATACTTGTTTTTGACGACAGTATGTCGGCGCTTGACCTTACAACCGACGCAAAGCTTCAGCGCGCGCTTCGTGAAAATCTGCGCGGCACAACCGTAATAATGATAGCGCAGCGTGTGGCAAGCGTTATGGGCGCGGACAAGATAGCCGTTATAGAGGGCGGCAGGCTTGCGGCGTTTGACAATCACGAAAATCTTATGAAAAACTGCGAGGTTTACAGGGATATCTACAACTCCCAGATGAGAGAGGGGGACGAGCAGGTTGGCTGAAAACAATAACAAGCCTGTGATAAATCTGCGTCCCGGCGGCGGCAGAGGTCCCGGAGCGATGGGAATGCCGCAGGAAAAGGCGAAAAACGTAAAGGGCGCGCTTAAAAGAATTATACAGTATATCGGAAAAAATAAGCACTTGCTGTACGGTATGCTTGCGGTGATGCTTGTGGCAACGCTGCTTAACGTAATCGCTCCCACAATACAGGCAAATGCAATTGACGCGATAACCGTAACGGAGGACAATCCCGCCGTTGATATGGGCGCGCTTGTGCGCTGGCTTATAGTGCTTGGCGGGGCATATCTGCTTTCGGCGGTGCTTACATATTTTCAGAATATCTTCGCCGCAAAGCTTTCGCAGTACACGGTAAGAATTATGCGCAGCGATTTGTTTGCGCACATATCGCACCTGCCGATAAAGTACATTGATACCCACAAGCACGGCGATATAATGAGCCGTATGACAAACGATGTTGAAAACGTGTCAAACTCCGTTTCGCAGTCGCTTGGCTCGCTTGTTTCGGGCGTGATAATGGTTGTGGGCTGCTTTGTGATGATGCTGATACATTCGTGGCAGCTTACGCTTATCAGCATGGTTACAATTGCGCTTACGCTTATAGTTTCCAGAAATCTGTCAAAGCTGATGAGAAAATATTTCCCCATGCAGCAGCAGAAGCTTGGTCAGCTTAACGGTCAGATAGAGGAAACGGTAAGCGGCTACAAAACCGTAAAGGCGTTTACGCATGAGCAGACAGTGTGCAGCGAGTTCAACAATACCAGTGACAGCCTTAAAAAAATCGGCATAAAAGCGCAGATTTTGGGCGGCAGTATGGGCCCCTGCATGAACTGTATAGGCAATATCGGCTTTCTGCTTATAGCGGCGTTCGGCGGCTGGTTTGCGATAGAGGGGATAATCTCCATTGGCACGATACAGGCGTTTATCGTGTATTCAAAGCAGTTTACACGCCCCATAAACGAAATTGCCAACCAGTATGCGCAGCTTCAGTCCGCGCTTGCGGGCGCTGAGCGCGTGTTTGAGATTATGGACGCAGAGCCTGAGGACGAGGGCGGCACAGAGCCGTTTGAGATTGAAAACGTCAAGGGCGACCTTAATTTCAGAAATATCAGCTTCTCCTATGCCGAGGGCGAGCCTGTGCTTAAGGACTTTGACCTGTGGGTTAAAAGCGGACAGAAAATCGCCATTGTCGGCGCAACGGGCAGCGGCAAAACCACCGTAATAAACCTGCTTACGCGCTTTTACGATATAGACGGCGGCGAGATACTGCTTGACGGCAGAAATATCCGCAGCGTGCCTACGCAGAAGCTTCGCGGAAGTATCGGCATAGTGCTTCAGGATACGGTTATCTTTTCCGAAACCATTGCGCAGAATATCCGCTACGGCAGGATTGACGCAACGGACGAGGAGGTTATAGCGGCGGCAAAGCTTGCGCGCGTGCATGACTTTGTATCAAAGCTGTCGGACGGCTACGATACCGTGCTTACGGAGGGTGGCAGCAACCTGTCGCAGGGACAGCGCCAGCTTATTTCCATAGCAAGGGCGGTGCTTGCCGACCCCAGGATACTTATTCTGGACGAGGCTACCTCAAGCATTGACACCCGTACCGAAATGCACATTCAGGCGGCAATGATAGCGCTGATGAAGGGCAGAACCAGTCTGATTATAGCGCACCGCCTTTCCACAATCCGTGACGCGGACAAAATCGTGGTGCTTGGCGGCGGCAGGGTGCTTGAAGCGGGCGACCACGAGGAGCTTCTTGCAAAACGCGGCGCATACTACAATCTGTATCAGAGCCAGTTTGCGGGAATTGCAACATAACATTAAATGGGACTGCTGCGGCAGTCCCTTTTTGTTATGTCGGATAAATTCAATAAGGGGCTTGCCCCGTCATTTAACGTGGCCGTACCGAACGAGTTCG
>CAZLBL010000019.1:0-31163 GCA_964557825.1 uncultured Ruminococcus sp. | reverse complement strand
TTTATTTTAGCTGAGGTTACTTGAGTCAAGAAAAATGATTTTATTTCCCGATGCAATATAAGGAACTGCTTGTATATCAACATTTTAGCCTTTAAAAGGTCGGAATGTGGTACAAAAATCGAAATGAAAGGAAATTGGGATTAGATTTAACGTTTTTAAGTTTATTTATGATGACCAACTTGAACCAACTTGGACTAACTTGAAGTATTGACAATGCGGTTTCACTTTCTGACAGAAAATGGAACGTTTTGAGTATGAGCGATGAAGGCTTTAAAAGCTACAATTGTGGTACAAACCAAAAGAGAAAGTTTAGATATACAAGTTTAAGTTTACATGTCTATATACATGAGAGGACTTAAACCTAAACTTATTACAGTCAAAGGCTGCTTGGAGTGGCAAATTCTTCCATTTTTCTTTTCGTCAACACTTATACCTCACTTTCCATGTATAGGTGCAATCTTGGACTAATTGGCTAATAATCCCTTTGTTTATCGGCATTACCGACCAAAGAAAAATCACTCCTTATGAGATTTCCAACAATATCTTCTATACTTTCCATTTGAGGATATGAAGTAACTTGTTTGCGTATATATAGCTATAGCCATCGACAGACTCAGGATAATCTTCTTTGCCACAAACATGCATAGCGTCCTTGATATGTAAATCGGGGTTTATATAAACCGCTGTTTACATTTCTGATAGGATGAGTTGTTGGTTTATTGATGAATAAGTTTAAGTTTACATGTCAATATACATGAATGGAATTAAACTTAAACTTGTTTGAGCCTATTGCTTGCCTCAGTTAAACTCCCATCTTTTTTCTTTTCGTCACCAGATTCATTAGCGACTTCTACTTGCGTGGGTAGGTACAGGCTAATGTATTAAGTTACGGATAAAATAAAAATATTCCGTAGAAAATTACCATAAATAAAAACTTTTATGTAACTTTGCATAATGTTTAGCTGCACTCGGCAATTTGGAAGCAAGCTTCCATTGTGCTCGTTTGCAAAACATTTGCCCCAAAATTTACAAGCATGGTCGGAATAGTCAATGAAATAAGCGAGCATGGTGGTTTCATATCGACATCAGATATGAAGAGCCGTTCTGAGTATCGCAAGGTGCTTAGGGCTGTAAGGCGTGGCGAGCTTACGAAAGTCCGTCATGGAGTTTACGCGTCTCCTAATGATTTGCTTGACACTATGATTGATGTTGAGCGAATTGTACCAGGAGGCGTTGTGTGCTTGTACAATGCATGGTCATATTATGGACTTTCGACGACAGTTCCTCCCGAATTCTGCATTGCCATAGAAGCCAAAAGAAAAGTTTCGCTTCATACCCCTTTGCCCATAAAGCTTTTCTATTGGAAGGACGAGAACCTGCAATTTGGCATTACGGACGCGGAAATATCCGGTCACAAAGTCAGGATTACCGATTTGGAGCGCAGCGTATGTGATGCTGTAAAATACCGTCATAAGGTTGGACAAGAGATTTGCTCTGAAGTGATAAGGAACTATGTCAAGAGGGACAACAAAAACCTGAGTCGTCTGTCTGACTATTCTAAAAAACTAAGGGTCGAAAGGACCATCAATAATTATCTTGAAATCGTATTATAAACATGTTTGCTATAAAAAGTTTGGTCATTATAAAAAAACATATTACCTTTGCAAAATAACAGATAATAGAAAGGAAGAACAATATGGCATTATCAATTAGACCAATACCAACTCTTTACGGAAAAGAAGCGGAAGAGTTTGAGCTTCAGGCAAGGCAGGTAGAGACCAATCCTGGCAAGCAGAACTATACAAAGGAGGCAAAGATTGTCAGAGACTACCTTAAAAGCATTAATCTCTGATGACAAATCATCATTCTTAAAAGATACGCAACGATATGTATATGTCTAACATTTTAAAGACAATTGTCTCGTAATGTTTAACAGGCGGGGAGATTTCTCTTTTCGCCATAACATTACAGATAATGAGCAAAAGCAGAAAGAAAGTGGCTGGCGGCACATGGTGTTGCTGCAAGTCACAAAAGAAGGGGAAACAGATTAGCAGCAGGCGATTCCGCCACAATTCCAATCAATTAGTTAGAACATCAAGATTTGAAGATTTGCCTTTCCGACCTTATGAGTTGACGAGTCCTTGGGACTTGGGCGGTGATGGTAAATGGGCAAGCTTCCGCATGAAGGTTGATTGGGATGACGATTATCTCAAATGGTTAAGAAAATGACTGTTCGGTCAGGTCTGTATGGCTTGGCCGATTTTTTTCATTTAATGTTTTGTATTTAAAACTAATTTATTAACTTTGCACACGATATTAAACATTAATGTGATATGAAGCGTCCGTTATTGCCAAAACAAGAGAGAATGCTGCAGCAGATGGGCAGCCAGCTGCGCCTTGCAAGACTGAGAAGGAACATCACCTCACAGGAGATGGCGCAGAGGACATCCCTCGGCAGGAACACCATTGTGAAGATAGAGTCGGGTGACGGCTCTGTCGCAATGGGCAGTTATTTCCGTGTGCTCATTGCCTTGGGGCTTGACAAGGATATTCTCTGCCTAGCAAAGGATGACGAACTCGGAAGAAAGCTGCAGGACGCAAAGCTGTTGCCCAAGAAGCGGGCTTCTTCGAAATAAGGAAACAATAAATGGACATATACGTTTACATAGACGCTGAAGGACTGACAGACAAGCCACTTCTTATGGGTTTGCTTCATTCGGAAAAGGTGCGTGGCAAAGAAGTTTTTTCTTTTCGTGCCAACAAGGAGTGGCTTGCCAATAAAAGTTTCGTGTTTCTTGATGCCGACCTCGGACAGTATCCGGGAGACCAGTATGTTCCCGACGGTAAGGAAAACTTCGGAATATTCACCGACTCATGTCCCGACCGTTGGGGCAGGATACTCATGCAACGCCGTGAGAGATTGAAGGCAAAGGACGGGGAAAGGCCGGTCAGGCGACTTGATACGTCAGACTATTTGCTTGGCGTCTATGACGGCAACCGCATGGGAGCATTGCGTTTCAAGTGCTCACCCGAAGGCCCATTTCTTGATAACGACTCAGAACTTGCCACTCCGCCTGTTGCCTCACTGAGAATGCTCGAACAGACATCGCTGAATTATGAACGTGATGATGCCGAGGAATCGCCCGAATACCGCAATTGGGTACGCATGCTCTATTCGCCTGGCTCATCACTTGGTGGCGCACGTCCGAAAGCTAACGTCATAGATACGGACGGAAGCCTATGGATAGCAAAGTTCCCAAGCCGCCATGACACTGTAGATGTCGGTGCTTGGGAATACATCGTCACATCAATGGCTCATGATTATGGGATAAATACACCTGAGATTAAGGTGGGAAGGTTCTCTTCTTCTCATCACACCTTTTTGACGAGACGTTTCGACCGTACTTCGGATAGCAGGAGGCTCTATTTCGCCTCCGCCATGACTTTGCTCGGATATACTGACGGAGATGACGCTATGGAAGGTGCAAGCTATTTAGAATTGGCAGAGTTTCTTGAGCGTTTCGGCTCTCCGCGACAAAAGGACGATCTGCGCGAACTATGGAAAAGGATAGTTTTCAACATTGCAATTTCCAATTGTGATGACCATTTGCGGAATCATGGGTTTATTCTTTCCCCTAAAGGATGGAGACTCTCGCCAGTGTTTGACCTTACACCGAATCCGTCTGGCACAGGTCTTAAGCTGAATATTGACGAGACTGACAATGCTCTGGATTTTGACATTGCCATCAGCTCGGCACCATATTATGGGATTGAAACGAAAGAGGCTGCCACTCTTGTAGAAAACTGCAAGTCAGTCTGCTCTTCATGGAGATTTCGTGCTGCGCAACTTGGCCTAAGCCGGTCGGAACAAGAAATCATGGCACCAGCATTTAGAATATAACGCGTTGGATTACTTCGTTACATCAATGATATATAATCGGTGAAACAATGAAAGTTAGCGACGACAAGATAATTCTACAGCTTTATGATGGTATCGCCGAGTTGGTGAATGGTGAATATGACAGTTCACGAATGGTTGATTTCAATTTTGATGAAAGAGACATTATAAGGGTAACACTTACTCCTTCGTCACCTGCGTTCCGGGAGATGCTTCTAAAGGAAATCCATGAGAACATTTCAAGATGGCGTGTCAACCCGTTTGTTGAAATATCATATGATGAAGAAGCCAGACTGGTCTTCAAACTTCTACCGTTCGATGAAATAAGAGTGGCATACAATCGCGAAGTTAAATGACTGTCCTCTCATTGATCGCATTGTAATTCAATGAAAACAATATATGCAGAAAGACCGTGACATGGCAAGGAGATACCGTGAGGCCGCCAATGATGGCGACGTTATGGCGATGAACAACCTCGGCGTGTGCTACCACACCGGCAAAGGGGTTGTGGAAGACCATGCAATGGCTTTTCAGTGGTACATGAAGGCTGCTGAGCTTGGCGATACCTACGCTTGTTATAACGTTGCCGAATGTTACTACAAGGGCGACGGAGTTGAGCAGAGCGACGAGAAAGCCAATGAGTGGTACTTGAAAGCCGCCAACAAGGGCGATATGCAGTCACAGGTCAACCTCGCAAATGCCTACTATCTCGGCAAAGGCATCGAGAAGAACCACGAGAAGGCAAACCAGTGGTGGATGGAGGCAGCCTGGCAGGGACACGTACAGAGCATGAAAAACCTCGGTGCTAACTACTGGAACGGCGATGGCCTGCCAAAGGATGAGACTGAGGCAGCCTTCTGGTATGAGTTAGCCGCAAACTCTGGTGACCCGTTCTCGCAGTTCTGCACCGGCTGGTTTTACATCAATGGTCGTGGAGTGAAGCAGGACAAACAACTTGGATTAAAGTGGATACACAGAGCCACCGCCCAAAGCTATCAGCCAGCCATAGACTATTGTAAGGAGCATGGATACAGCATCTATTAGAGCAAAATCCTTTTTACCGCTGTTAAAGGTGGTATTTTCTGAAAGGTGGTATAATTCTTTGTTTGTGATTAGACTTTTTAAGTGATTGCGTGTATGGAAAGTGATTTTATGAATAAAAAAGTTCCGCTTTTTACTTTTTCTATTCAAATAATTGCTACCTTTGCATAATATTTAGCTGCACTCGGCAATTTGAGAATAAAATCTCATTGCGCTCGCTTGCAAAATATTTGCACCATGATTAATGTATTAAGGCAATTTGGCAACATACCAGTAACATCCGCCACGATAGGCTCAGTCTACCCGTCGCTCACAGAGAAGAACAAGAAGGTGAGATGGCTGGAGAAGCATGATGAGGTCATCAGGCTCAAGCGTGGGCTATACGTCGTCAATCCCGAAATTACCGGCAAACCATTGTCTACGGAGCTGATGGCAAACCATATCTATGCCCCATCATACGTGTCCATGTCGTCAGCGTTGAGATATTATGGTCTCATCCCCGAGACAGTCTATGAGACACAATCAATGACCGTCAAGCATGCAAGGGATTTTGACACACCATACGGACTGTTCTCATACACTGCTATTTCCCGTGAAGCTTTTCATATCGGAGTTAGGAGTATAATGGGCGATGGGTTAGCATTCCTTATCGCATCACCTGAGAAGGCACTATGCGACCTTATCGCAAATACAGCTCACGTCAATCTTCGGTATATCAAGGAAGCACGGCTTTATCTTGAAGATGACATCCGCCTCGACATGGATGAATTCTTCAAGATGGACGGTTCCATCCTTAAGGAATATGCCGTTGCAGGCAAGAAGGGTGACTCAATAAAGACATTATTAAAGCTCTTGAAAAATGGACAATGAGATATACAGCAGCATGCTGCAAGGCTACCACATGGACACCGAGCAGCAGAGACGCAACGCAATATTCGAGACCAACCAGCAGGTAATCCTCGCGGGATTATATAATGGTGGATTCTTTGACGAAGCTGCCTTCTATGGCGGCACTTGTCTGAGGATATTCCACGGCTTGCGGAGATTCAGCGAGGACATGGACTTTTCTCTTTTGTCACCTTCGGAGGATTTTGACTTCACGAAGTACTTCCAACCCATCAAGGACATGTTCGGCATTGTCGGAAGGAAGGTGGAGATAACCAAAAAAGAAAAGCGAAGTTTCGGTAAGGTGGAGTCGGCCTTTCTCAAAGACAATACCGACGTGTATGACGTTTCATTTCAAACAGAAAAGTCTATCAAGATAAAGATAGAGGTTGACACGAATCCGCCCTTGAAATTCACTACAGAGCAAAAACTGCTCTTGCTGCCCGAGTCATTCATGACCAGATGCTTCACCTTGCCCGACCTCTTCGCAGGGAAGATGCATGCGTTGGTGTACCGCTCGTGGAAGAACCGGATGAAGGGGCGTGACTGGTATGATTTTGAGTGGTATGTCCGTCACAATGTTCCACTTGATTTCAACCATCTGGCAGAACGCATTCTCCAATTCAATGGCGAATCTGTAACGAAAGAAGAATTCATGGAAGCCTTGAAACAGCGTCTTGCCAGTACAGACATCAAGATGGTAAAAGCTGATGTCATGCCATTTATCCGTAATCCCAAGGAACTTGACATCTGGTCAAATGATTACTTCTTACAATTGGCAGACATGATAAAGTTTGAATGATTATGGACAAGACAAAAATACTCTTTATCTGCTTGGGCAACATCTGCCGTTCCCCGGCTGCCAATGCCATCATGCAGAAGTACGTTGACGAAGCGGGACTGACCGACAAATTCTTCATTGACTCTGCCGGTATCGGGCCGTGGCACATAGGTCAGTTGCCTGACAAGCGGATGCGTCAGCATGGCGCGAGGCGTGGCTACAATATAAATCACATTGCCAGACAGTTCGATGCCAAGCATGACTTTGACGATTTCGACTATATCGTTGTCATGGACGACGAGAACTACAAGAACATCTGCAGGCAGGCGCACAACGATTCAGAACGAAGTAAAGTTATCCGCATGGCAGACTACCTCATAAAGTATAAAGGCAGGCATGATGTCCCCGACCCATACTATGGTGGTGACAAGGACTTTGAACTTGCCCTCGACCTCATTGAGGACGGATGCCATGGAATACTTGATTCAATAGCCAACAAAACAGAAAGTAAATGAAAATTTTAGGAAACATATTGTGGCTGATATTCGGTGGACTGAATATTGCCCTCGAATACTTTGTAGCATCACTCGTGCTGATGATAACCATCGTCGGCATACCATTCGGCATTGCCAACATGCGTTTGGGAATACTCGCCTTGTGGCCATTCGGCTCACACATCGTCGATGACGGACAGGGTACAGGCTGCCTCGACATGTTTATGAACGTTCTTTGGTTCTTCATTGGTGGTATATGGATTGCGCTTACCCATCTATTCTGGGGCGTTGTCCTTTGTATTACCATCGTCGGCATTCCATGGGGCAAGATGCACTTCCGGCTTATGCACCTCGCATTGGCACCTTTCGGCAAACGAATTGTCACTGACGACATTTAACACAAATGACAAAGGTAATCCACATAAAGCGGTTTCCGATAAAGGGCGGTTTCTATGCCATCAACATCTTCGGCATTATCTTCTCTAAGTGCTGTTGAGTTGAACCACGAACGCATACATTCTGCCCAGCAAAGAGAACTGCTATATATCGGCTTCTACCTTTGGTACTTTATAGAATGGCTCTGTCTGCTGCTAAGGTACCGTAATGGAATAAAGGCATATTTCAACATCCGATTTGAGAAAGAGGCATACAGGCATCAGAACGACTTGAGCTATTTGAAACACAGGAAACATTACCAATACCTATATCAGCATAGTTAATATTTATGGAATAAGTTACGGATACATTTAAAACATTCCGTAGAATAATACCATCAATAGAAATCATGATGGATACTATGTATCCAGCTACATAAAAATGTATTCTATTCGGAATTCATTGTAATTTTGCAGTAAATTCCGAATAACTTTAATTTTTTTTTGGCTCTATTCGGAATTTATTGTAATTTTGCAGAAAATTCCGAATATGAAAGATTATATCAACAGAGATTTATATCTCAACAAGCTCATCGACCGCAGGCATAGCGACGAGGTAAAAGTCATAACAGGACCGCGTAGGTCGGGCAAGTCATGGCTGTTGGAGAAGATATACTATGATTATCTGATAAAGGACGGGGTGAGGCCTGACCATATTATATCCGTATCGCTTGACCAAGACGACGAGGACGTGGACCCAAGCCTCCTTGATCCCAAAAACCTGAAAGAATACATCTATTCAAGGATAACGAACAGTACCGAACAGTATTACGTCATGCTTGACGAGATACAAGATGTCAAGGGCTTTGAGCGTATCGTCAACGGTCTTAATGCCAAAGACAACATTGATGTATATGTCACCGGCAGCAACTCCCATTTCCTTTCAAGCGACATAGATACAATATTTCGTGGAAGGCAGGATGAAGTAAGGATCTATCCTCTGTCATTCAAGGAATTCCGTGAAGGTCAGGAGGACATTCCTGTCAATGAGCTTTGGAGGACATACTACACATACGGCGGCTTGCCTGCCCTCTTACACATGCGTACGGCAGAGCAGAAGACAAATTATCTTCAAAGGCTTTGGAGGAAGACATACATAAGCGACGTTGTTGAACGTTACAAGATAAGAAACCGCCGTGCACTTGAATGCCTTGTGGACGCACTTTGCTCGTCCATAGGCTCTCTTACCAATCCCACGCGCATATCAAACACCCTGAAAAGCGTACAAAAGGTCAGCGTGGATCAGGATACAGTTAATTCCTATTTGGAGTATCTTGAGGATGCTTATCTGTTTGAGGGCGCTCAAAGGTACAATATAAAGGGCAACAAGTATTATGAGTCGATAAAGAAATATTATTCTGTCGATGTAGGCCTGAGGAACGCAAGATTGAACTTCCGCCAGCAGGAGCTGACCCATATAATGGAGAACGTCATCTATAACGAGCTGCGGATGCGCGGCTATGCCGTGGATGTCGGCGTCGTCGAGGTAAGGACTATGGAAGAAGGAAAGTCAAAGTACAGCCAGCTGGAAGTAGATTTTATAGCCAATGACGGGATGGACAAGTTCTATATCCAGTCCGCCTTTTCCATTCCGGACGAAGCCAAGAGGAAGCAGGAGACCGCGTCACTTCTTAGAATCAGCGACTCCTTCAAGAAGATTGTCATTGTCGGCGACGACATAGCTACATACAAAGACGACAACGGCATTACTTATATTGGCCTTTTCCAATTCTTGCTTGGCGAGCAACTATAAAAGTCAAAAGTAGAGAATGTCCTGTGAACAGGTCTAAATGACTTTCACAGGACATTTTCTTTTGGTATCAAAGTGTGGCTCTATGCCTTGCCGATATTCTTGCCAATACTAAACAACAACGGCAGGCCAATGTTGTCCAATCTCCAGCTGTTGCCGTCAGCAATCCTTATGTGTTCACCAGTGTCAAGAGTAGCAGTGACACTGTCCTTGAAGATTTCGATGCTCGCATTAGCCAGAGTGTCCAGTCCGCGGCCATGACTGACGAAACGGATTCTGTCCTTCATAAACTCAGACATAGCAATTCTCTCGGAGCTAAGCATACGGATGCAGTCGATTATCTGCTGGTAAGCTGACACCATGTCCTCAATAAAGGAGAACGACATGATGTAGTCGCCGCCCAAGTCAAGTTTCTTGATGCTATAGTCAGAAGCCGACAGCACCTGATAGCCATATTCGGTGATGTACATAAAGCTTACATCCTCCTTCCCATTGGAAACAGTGCTTGTCTGCCAGCCGAATATCTCAAAGAGCCTGTCAGCGTCATCACCAATGGCGGCCCACTGGCCATTGATGTTGAAGATGACGATATGAACGTCATAGTCACGGCTTACCTCTTTTTGAACGAAGGCAACTGTTTCCTCGTTATCTTCCACCTGCTTCTTCCATTCTTCAGGCGTGAACTCGTCCTTCCTCTCCAGGAACTCATAGATTGTCTGCCAGTTGGCAGACGCGGCATAGTCTTCGAGAAGTCCGAGAACGTTGTCCTCACGTTCAATACCATCCACACACGTGAAGGCGAGACCGGACGAATCCATCAGCTTCCGCCACTGCTTGAACTCTTCCTCATCCTGCAATGACAGCAGGCTATAATAGCCACGCTTCACAACAGGGTCCTTCAACAACTCAGGCTTTTCCTCGAAGGTCTTATACACCTCAAGCAACTGGTGCTTGAGCATGTTCAGTAAAATGTAATCTGTGTATTCCATAGTTTTCTTTTTTGGTTATAGTTCAGTTGATAGTTTACGGCAAAGGTAGCTCGAAAGTCTTGTAGACCTGCTTCACGTCCTTGTCGATGAAGAACCATCTCTCGGCACGATAAGGAATAGCATTGGCATCGACACATGAGTAGTCAATCTTCACCTTCCATCCCGAAAATGCTCCCTTTTTGTCTGACTTCATAATCATCGAATGGATCTCAGACATACCACGCATCTGACGTTCTGCAAGACTGACAACATAATAGTCGTTAGGGTCGAACTTCGACATGTTGCCTGTCCGTTTCATGATGGTGTCGGTAACCGCCTTCATCGTCTGCAGCATACCCTGCACTTCCTTTTCCGTGAAGTAGCCGGTGCCGAAAGCAGAGTCAGGCTTCGAAACGGCGATAATCTTTATCTGCTTCGGGTAGTCAACACTCAGTTCCAGGTTCTCCTTGGCAAGACTTACCATCTTGCTCTTCGACGGGCCGCATGACATCAGTGTCACGCAACCCAGCATAAGTAAAAGTAATTTTCTCATGGCATTAATTGTTTGTTTCAGAATTTCATGTAGTAGTTGGTAATGTTGGCGTAGGGCTTGAACTTCACACGCTTTCTCGCGGGATAGACCTTCATCTCCCCAGTGTTCGGGTCGCGGTACTTGAACGGAGCGTACTCCTTTACGGAGAGCTTCCCGAAGTCTGGAATAGTCACTTCCTCCTCGAAATCGAGGGCGTTGGACAGGGTGCAGAGAAATGCCTCTACAGCCTTGCGCATGTCCTTCTCTGAGATGCCGGCATATTGTGCCGCCATCTTAATAGTCTCTTTCTTGTTTATTATCAGTTTTGTTTAGATGTTAGTAGTATAGATTATTTGCCGCTCTCCGGAAAGAAGTCCGGAACGATTCTCTTTCTGTCATCCGACAATCTGAGCACTGCCTTTGACAGAGAACCATTCTCGTCATTGAGGACAACCTCCTTCTGAGTGCATCCGTAGTTCAGCAGTTCATGCAGCTCGTCCAAGGTAACGGCATGTCCTTTGATATGTCGCCATAATGAGAACCCGTTATCCTCGCCGCAGTCTTCCGAACCATAGCAGTTGAAGGCAACCGGACTTACGAGTACGTTGCTGCCACCGACAGGACACTTGTCAACCACTGAAGTCAGAGAGAAACCGTGAACGGCATTTTCTTCAAGGACAGCAGAGAAGATACGACCTTGGCTGTTGTAGCAACCGTCGAGTATGACAGGATGTCCGTCAAGGTATGCCTCCATCTCATGCGGCTGCACAAAGCGGTGGCTCAGAATCCCCTTACAGTGGAACTTGCAGGTGGGGTGGCTGCCAAGGCTGTTCTCACAAGCAAAGCCTTTCCCAGTGATTAGGACTCTGCTACCACAGTGGGGGCAGCGGTGCTTGAGGTGCTTTGCCTCCGGCACTACAGCTATCTGGCCGTCGCTCACTTCAAGGTGCGCTAGGTACTGCTTGCCCTTACTGTCCTTGAACTTCAGGATATGGCTGCGGCCAGTTTCCCTCAGCTCGTTCACAATATCGTCCGTGATGGTCACTCCACGGATTTTCTTCTTAATCTCAAATGTGTACATTTTAGTTTGTGTTTGTGTGTTTAATGGTTTTTGTTGAATAAATGTTAGTAGCATTAAAGTCTCATGGTCAGTATTTAAGGTACTTCCATTCCCATATCAGTCCCTCAACGATATACTTTCCCGACATTACGGTAGCCCATCCTTGCGGGTCAAGACTAAAGAAGAGGTCGTTCCACGACATCGTCTGTACCTGCCATGCCAGTAGCCACAAGTCGGTATTGATGCTCTCAAGGCGTGTGACTACCTCATTGGCGATGTAATACCGCTCGGCAGAGTTGAGAAGATTGACCTTTTGTTTCTTCTGTATCGGCTTGCCAGCGTCATCGTAACCGTCAACGGTATAGCTTCCGCTTGTCACCAGTTGCTTCATGAAGGGATAGAGTGATGCCATCTGTGTGGTAGCGTCAATCAGTTCGTCAGAGACAAGCGTGGCAATGGCAGTTCCTTTGAGATTTCGCGGCACAGCACGCCGGAGCAAGGACATGTTCCTTGGTATCTCAACGCTGACAAGCTGCGTGGCTCGTTTCAGCTGATAGAGGTTCTGCATTGCACCCTGCGCATTCTGCAAATAGCCCAACACAGTTTCCTCTACCTTGTGCATCCGTTCCATTGCCAGTGCCACAGACGCTTCGGCAGCTATAATCTGCCTTTGAGTCTTTTCCCGTTTCTTGAACAGCTTTTTCAGCATCTCGGTCTGTGCGGCAACAGCACCGGTGAGAGTTGGGTCGGTCTGCTGTGCGTATGCTGAGCCGCTTACAAGCATGACCAGTGCCAGTGTTAGTAGTCTTAGTTTTGTTTTCATGGCATACATATTAAATATATAATGTATTATCGCCGGAAGCTGCTTTTGACTTCCTTTCGTTCACGCATCTCGTCACGTATCCGGCTCAAGTTCTCGTCGCGCTGGAACTTAGTCTTTAATTCAAGTGCTTCAAGTGGCATGCCTCTTACGACATCATTCCAATCCTTGTAGTTCGATGGCGGTTTCCACTCTTGTGTCCTGCCACTCAGTTCCATGTGCTTCGACAGTTCTGTTACTCCGGCCTTACCGATTGGAATGTCGAACTTCTTACCGTCAGCGTCAACCTTTAAGTTGTCACCGACTTGCAGGATATTGAGATGTTTCCCGTCTGCAAGAGCAGCCATCCGCATGCCGTATATGCGTCCTGCAAGGTCGTTGTCAAAACAGTCCACAGCTTTTGCGTTGCAGAAATGCTTCAGGACATTGCTTACCTGTCCGTTCGACATTGCACCGCCAAGGGAAACAAATGCCGAATGTGTCAAGTCAATCTTTGCCTGGTTAGCCTGATAGAACGACATGGCATCGTATGCAGACTCGGCGAAGTAGACACGCTCAACCATCTGAGGATTGTTAAGGGCCGATGGTATTCCGGCTATCCACATGGCGGTACGGGAATTGGTTCCGGCAGCCTTTCCCTTAAAACCTTTCTCACCACGAAGCTCATAATCCAACAGCTTGTCATCAAAGCCAGCCTCGCGGTATGGGAAGCCAATCATTGGCAGTCCAAACTTGTTCTTCAGGTCAGTAACAACATCTATATGTGGGGCAAATACAGAGACAGTTTCCTTTGTTAGTCCACGTTCCGTAAATATCCCCATCACGTAATCGGTGTTGTTGAAAACGGACTGCCCGGTATAACGTTTCGGATTAAACTCCGTTGGTTTATAACCCAACATACAGTTATGATGACGCTCGGAGTTGTCCATTATCGGCATGTTCGCGAAGTCTGCCATAACCTTGCCTATAACTTCCCACTGGTTGCGCCCGAACTTGTTGAAGCGGTTCAAGTTCTCACCAATAAAAGTTACGACATCTCCTTTGGAAGAGCCGTTACGGTGGAAGAAACGCTGTCTTTCCTTTTGGTTTGGGTGGGAAATGACAATAGTGTCCAGTTTCTCACCCTTTCCGTCGGGCAGGATAAGCTCTATGTAGCGACCCACACCGGCACGGCGGTTAAGCTGATAGCCGAGTGAGTACGCTACGTCATCAATGCCGACACGCTGCTTCAAGTCCTGAAATGATACTTGGTAGCTCATAGGCATTTCTGTTGTTAGAGTTTGAGCCCTTTACGTTCCTCATGCCCCTGCTTGCGGATAGTGTTGATCTCGTCAACGAACTTCCGTGAAGCGGTATCTTGCAGAAGACGGTCCTTCATAGCTCCGGGCGGCATGAGCTCATAGCGCACACCGTCAATCTTGCTGATAGGCTTGGAGTCCAAGTCCTGTCCGTCAAAGGACGCACGGACAGCATATTTGCCGTTTGCCTGTTTGTAGATGGAAGCATCGTCAAACTTTACCGACAGCGCAATATCATCCGGCTGTTTCCATGTCTGCTTGTTATGAGACTGCTTTGCCACAATCTGCTCAGAGTTTACTTTTGTCTGATTAGCAGAGAGAATAGGAGTCTCCCCAAGAGCTATCTTCTGCTCGTCGACCTTTTCAAGAATCATCTTGGCTGCCTTGTTGACATCAGCCATGACAGAGACAATAAACTTAGGTTCCTGACGCATGGCGTTAATCCAGCCCTGCACGTAGCAGAGGTTATTACTGAGTATGCGCTTGTCAAAACCGAGTGCGTTGCCAACCATAGCGGCGGTAAGTTCTGCAACCATCTCTTCCTTGGCATACTTCGCATCGCCGAACTTCGCGCCTTTCTCACGATTGAGGCGGTTTGCCGTACCAGTAGAGTGAGTCATCTCATGAAGGGCAGAACTGTAATATTCCATTCCGTCCTTAAAGATTTCCTCCGCATTCTTGCCAATGTTGAACTGTTCCTTCATGGGAACTACCACGAGGTCACGAGAGGGCGAGTAGAACGCGCCATCTACAAGCTTTGATGTCTGTACACGGCAAATCCATTCCTGTCGCTCGAACATACGGTCAAGCGCACGGTTTACGTACATGCCTTCCTTGTCACGAAGCTGCGGACCTTGGAAGCGGCTCATGAGAGCGTCATACTTTTCCTGGTTCACCTCACGTAGGTTGGTCTGCGACATCACGTTGAACACCTTGAAGGCACGCATGAACGGATGCACGTCGCACTTCTTCTGCTGGGCAGGAGAAAGACTCTTGTAGTCAGCCACAGACATACGGTGTCCGTTACTGTCCTTGACGTTCAAGTCCCAGTAGATTACAGGCATTGCCTCCGCCCCTTTCTTGATGCGAAGATTCTCCTTCATACACTGCAGAAAAGTGGCATAAACAGGAGCAGGATAGCCATTCATTGCAGTGTCCATCTGCAGGAAGAACGAATTGGTTCCGGAGTAGCTTCGACCGGCAATGTTCTGTGGCATACCGAGGAAAGCTCCCTTGCCGTTTGTCCATCCCTGCTTCCAGTCAGATGCCTTTATCTCCTTCAACCGGGCAATGACCATCTCGCTGAAACGCGCCACGGCAGCGTCTCCGCCGCTGATACGCTTCTCCTTTTCATTAGGATTGTTGTTGTCCATAAGTATTAGTAGTTGTTTAGGTTAGGCCGCACTTCCCGGCATCCCCAACCTGATGGGGATGCGGAAGTTTGGCTGAATGTGTTTGTGTGTAGCTGTACCTTGGCTCAAACGCCCTCAGGCACATAGTCGCTGTCGTCGTAGAGGTTTCCCTCGGTCTGGTCAAGGAAAAACTCGGCATTGTTGTCATCGGGCTCAATGCCGTGGTCGTCGCACCACTGGAGGTACTCCGTGCCGTGCTCACCACGAAGGGCGAACTCGCACCATCCGATCTTGCCGTCCTGCTTAAGTTGGTACAGCTCTGCAAAAGGAAGTGTTGTCATAGTTTGTGTTGTTGTTAAGCCTCTCCAAACCTCCCCGGCAGGGGAGGCTTATTAAGGCGGTGGTTAGTGTTTGGGTTAGTTGTTAGTGTAGTAGTTAAGTGGTTAATAACTTGAGGGGAAGTGTCTACATCTTGTAGCCTTTCTTTGCCGATACCTTCTCCGAGTTTGCAATCTCCTTAATCTCGTTGTTGAGATAGCGGGCGGTCAGCTGCTCCTTTGTTGCCGTCTTGGAAGAGAACAGAGCCTGCTTGTCGTCCCATGTGAGGACGGCCTTGCTTGTCAGTCCCTTTTCGCCGAGGTCGGCCTGTACTGTCCAGTCACCCTTGGGATTCTTTGCCAGACGCACGGAAACGTCAATGTTCTCAGGAAGACGGAACTGGTTGTAGAAGGACGCAAGATGAAGCTGCTCGCCGAAGTTCTTCTCCACAAGCTTCGAGGGAGTTGTAACGCGGTCGAAGTAGGCGTTCAAGTCCTCATGAGACATCGTGCGCGACATCTTCTGCTCGCCAACCTGCGTGTACAGACGGTACTTACCGTAGTCCGGACGCTGCTCATCATGTTCCTTGTAGACCACCATCTTGTCGATGACACGACCGTCTGAGAGCTTGTTGTCTGCCTTGTACTCCTCAGGAGTAACCTTTTTCTGAAGCTTCGTCGGATAGTAGGTCTGCATCAGCTGCTCTACGGAAGTCTCCTTCTTCTGATACGCTGCCGCATCCTCCGGCTTCATCAGCTGCGGACGGAGCTGGTTGCCGTCAATCTTGGCGGTGAAGAACCAGTCGTCGGGATTCTTGTTGCTCTGATAGGCATGGGCGTGGCTTACCTTCTCGCCGTTCACCGTCACAAGCTGCGGCGGTCTTGGCTGCTTGACTTCCTCGCCGTTCTTGGGAGTCTGCTCCTTTACGGTCTCGATTTTCTTGTCATCGCCGTTTACGACGGTGGAAGTCTGCTTTGGAGTCTCCTCCTTGACAGAGCTTTCCTTCCCGGTCTTTTGTTTGGCAGTCTCCTTTTCGGGGACAGCCTGAGTTGCCCTGGCCTTTACCTCGGTCTTGGCATCCTCTTTCTTTTTCTTAGTCATGGTCTGTGTTGTTTGGGTTAATAGTATAATAAATAAAATGTATGTATTAATTCAATGGCATAAGGTTAGTGCTTGTACTTGTGTCTGTGTTTTACTCTCTACATCTTCATGCCTCCTTTCCTTTCTTGTTTCTCGCTGACAGTGCGCTCTTCCTTGAAACGCTGACGGTCAACGACCTGTTTATACTCCCACCTATTCTCGTCGGTCTGCACGTAGCCGAGGAATCCCTCATGCGCATCATCATAGCGGATGGCCTGCTGACGCTTCCATTCCTCCATGTCACCCTGCATGACCTTGAAACCCTGAGGCTCACGGAGGTCAACACCGACTGTCACCTTCTGGTCTCCGACCTCCAGTTCCACCGGCTTGCCCAAGGCGGCTGCCTCCCTTTGACCACTTCCGAGCCCGATGTCCTTGATTTTCTCCATCTCGGCAAGTTTTTTCTCAAATTTAACAGTCGCCACGTCACGGTACAGAAGACTGTTCGTTTCCTTGTCCAGTTGGACATACCTCATACGGCGGTTGCCGTCCTGCCTGAACTCCTTCTGTATCACTTCTCCCTTGCGCACACGCTCCAGCTCACGCTCGTTGAGACGGAGACGGTTGTCAAGTTCCTCATGAACCTGATACGTAAGGAGTTGCAGGTTTCCGTTCCTGTCGTGAACGAGTTGGATTTTCATGGGAATGGACACAATGTCGTTGTCGCCGACGGGGATGTTCACACTCATGAGAGGAGAGAGATGTCCGTGAAGGATAGGGTCGCGGAGTTCCTTCGGCATGCGCTCCAAATCCTTGGGATAGATGCCGATTTTTGCGAACTTGTCAAATGGTACTGCTTGTTTTGTCATGGTTCATTTGTTTGGTTATGTAGTTGGTTAATATTACCTTTGCAACGTCATTGTACTTACGTGCGATGTCATGTCTTTCAGACTAACCTAATGTAAAACCAAACACAAACACACTACTGCCATGAAAAATCATTTTAGAAGTGCCGTCGTTATGCTGCTCATGCTCACATTATATAATGTAGAGTCGAAAGCGCAGTTCTACACGGTCGATTTTGTCAGCCTCGCTGCTGACACGTTATCTCATTCGGCTGACCCATACGCAAATGGGAATTCGCCGTTTTCGCTTGCAAAGGTAAGCACTAATCCTGCTACAAAAAAGCAAACGCAAGAAAAAGGCTCTAAAACAGCCCAAAAAACTTTCCTCTTTCCCAAGAGAAAAACACGAAAACCGAAAGATTTTTCCCTTCTGAATGCCACCGACAGCCTTGTTTTGGAACTTATCAGAAAGCGTCTAACTGTCTGTATGCCATTGGATTTAGTTCATGTCAACTCACCTTACGGCTACCGCAAAGACCCGTTCAAGAAGTGTCAGAAGTTCCATGACGGCATAGACCTCAAAGCCGGACACGAGTTGGTATACTGCATGTTACCGGGAAGAGTTGCCGAAGTCAGACACGGCAACACAGGCTATGGAAACCACATCATTATAGACCATGGAAAGCTCCGCTGCCTTTATGCCCATTTGGGTCAGATAATGGTAAAGGAGGGAGATGTCCTTGACGCAGGAACTGCCGTCGCCATTGCTTCGAACACAGGACGGGCAACCGGCATCCATCTTCATCTTGCCCTAAGGCGGCTTTCAACCAGCGGAAAATGGGAGAGCGTCAACCCCATGCCTTTCATCAATTCCCTCAATGACTATATCAACGAGTATAACGAAAAACTTGCCATACTCCTTGGCAAAGACAGACTGAATGGTAGCGAAAATATTCCAGAACTTACCATAGCCAATCTTTATGCGGAGTTGAAGCGGCAGGGAGTGAAGCATCCGAAGATAGTTTTGGCACAAGCCCTTCTTGAATCCGCCTGGTTCAAATCCAGTCTGACAAGGACACACAACAACATATTCGGAATACGCACACGTCGCGGACCATATCAAAAGTTCGAGTCATGGGTAGATTGCGTATCTGGATACAAGGAGCTTGTACAGTACAAGTTCCGGGAGGGTCGTGAGACATATCCACAGTTCCTTGCGAGGATTGGTTATGCAGAAGATCCTTTATATATAAATAAGGTGATGAAGATAGCCAGCCGACTTTGAGAAAAATTTATCGAAAAAATCTCATAAAAAATTTGGTGATAACTTTTGGATATGGCAAGGAATACCGTCAAAAACAGCCAAAAACGGAGTCAAAAACGGCTTTGGGTACTTCCCCTATACCAACTGGTGTCCGATTTAGGGCGGTTTTACTCAAAAATCATGGGGAAACACATAAAAACGGCTTGTCACATGCATTTTCCTCATAGGTACTCTTGCCTGTAGCCAAAATAGTTATTACCTTTGCATCAGCAAACGAAAAGCAGACCATCATCGGTTGTGCTAAAGTTTGTTCAGGGCCAAGCACCTTCCTAATCAGGCCTGCCAAAAAGGTGTACGACTTTTTTTCGCCACACGCGAATTTTCTTACTGGATGTTCTGAGGGATCAAAATTCAATCCTCCGAGGACAATCTTCTAATAGTGTGGCACGAGACTCTGAACAACAACTTTAACACAAAACTATTGCCGATGAGCATTCCATTTTTCAATTACCGTAAGCCCAAACCGGTTGAAAAGAAGAAGGGCAAAATCATACTCATGGCCACCCAGAAAGGCGGCACGGGTAAGTCTACCAACGGCATTCTCTTTGCCAATTATCTGACCGACAAAGGCATTCAGCTGCTTTTGATCGACGCAGACCCCCAGCACAGCATCAAGTTCAAGCACGAGGAAGAGATGAAGAGACATCCCGACCTCAAGCCTCTCTATACCATCTATCCTTTTGAGGATTTGGACAGTGAGGACAAGACCCTTGAGCTTATCGCGGACATCCACAAGAAGGAGCTGACCGTCATTATCGACACCCCGGGCAACCTCTCGCTTCAGGGCATGATTCCTCTTATCCTTGAGGCGGACATCATTATCGCACCGTTCCAGTATGAGGAGACCTGCCTTGAGTCGCTGACAGAGTTCGTCAACCTCAATGTCATGGCAAGCAACAATGCCGGACGTGAGAAAATGACACCTATGATTTTCCTTCCCAACATGCACAACAAGACATGGGGCAGGAAAGATGAGCTTGAGGTCAACAAGGAATACGCGCGTAGTCTGTCTTACATTGGCAAGGTCGCACCCTTTGTCCCTTCATCGCCGGAGATGCGCCGCAACTCCACCCTTTACACTACAGACACGCAGCGCACCCTTACCGCTCCGTGCTACGACTTCATGTATTCTATAATCTATTACGACAATCTTTAACCAACCTGATAAATAACCAATACCGATGAGCAATGGTACCGGCACATACAAGGCTGGCTCGATGGGGAGTATCAAAGACCTTCTCATGCAGGCCAAGAACTCCGGCAACGGGCTGATGCCATTGCGGACGGGCGAAAACGAAACCAAACCTGAAACTGACTTAACTGAACATACTGTTGATGTTTCTCTGGATGATTCTGACTGTTTTTCTATTGTGAGTGTTGAGACGGAAAAGGACGCAGCCGACAAAGAAAAGGTGGATGAGACTAAGACGACACAAACACAAACGTCGGCTGCTCCTTCTCCCTCTTTAAATCAAGGAAGTAAAAACACTACAGAAAAGAAAAAGGATGAAAATTCGGAATCATACCGGAATAAGGAACAAACGAGAAAGGATGCCAAACACACGGCAAGACAATACAGAAAAGGCAGTTTCAAGGAAATCGGGAGCCGGATTGAGAATTTCGACCCAAAGGCTGAGGACAGTAAAAGGCACTGGGTGTACATCCCCGCCAAGGTAGCCGCAATACTCTACTTCGCTTACGGAGAGCGGAAACTCTCAGCAGTCCTGAGTACACTCGCCAAAGACCACATCGAGAATTTCAAGGACGACATCAGGCAAATAATCGTAGAAAGGAGCGACCTGCTCTCATAACAGAACAAATAACCGAAAAACCAACAACACAAACGACACGAAATGACCAACGATATAAAGACAACCCAGGGAAGATGGAACAGCGACCATGACGCAATCCTTATGGAGCGTTTCCACACCGACTACCTGCAGGACATCGCAGATGAGATTGGCTTCAGCCGCAGTACAGTACAGGAGCACGCGAGACGGCTCGGACTCCGAAAGGAAGACCCACGCCAGCGCAACAGCGACATACGCGCCTTCGTAGAGATGGAGTTCCACAACCTCACCTACAAGGAAATGGCCAAGCGCACAGGACTCAACGAGTATACCATCTTCAAGATTGCCCGTGAGCTCGGACTAGTCCGCACAAGAGAGAAGTGGAATGAGAATATCTCCGCCGGACTGCGGGAATCCTACAAGAGCGAGAGGGCAAGGGTCATGTTCGGCCTTGAGCAAAAGACGAACTGGAAGGTTGTCTGCAACCGCAAGAAAATCCGTCTTCGCCACAAGCTGAAATCACACGGATACATCGTCGCCAAGGGTGACACCGACGTATATTACACCGACGACACCGACAGGCATCCCCAAAGGGAACGCAACGGTGAGAAGCTCGGATTCACATTCATGCCACTGTCCGTAGCAGAGTGCGCGGAGGAAACGGGAGAGGACCAGCATCTCCGGCCCTGCACGGCAGTGGACTAGCAAACCCTATTACAATAACCATAAACAATCTAAACTTTTTGACATTACTATGCAAATAACAGGAACCATCACTAAGGTGCTGCCGGTAAAGACAGGCACAAGCAAGAAAGGCACCACATGGAAAGCACAGCAGTACGTAATAGAGGCTGACGATGCCGACAAGTCAGCCGTACTGCTTGACGTATTCGGGGAAAAGGAGATAAACGACTTCGGCATCACCGAGGACGAGACACTTACAGCCATCTTTATCCCCAAGGTAAACGAGTTTAACGGCAGGGTGTTCGGCAAGAACTGCCTTACTGGCGTGGAGCGTCCGCGGCCAACAGAAACGGGAGATTAGCTTATGGCATTCAGTACGATATTCATAATCGTCATCGTCATATACATCTTTGTCTATGGGGCAATGATATGCTACGACCTCTTCATCAAGAAAGACCCTGCGGACTTGCTGCCCAAGGTCGAGGACGAGGAAGTGGACATTTCAGACGAGGTCGGCCAGTTCCAGCCCATCCTCATTGAAAAGGATGAAAGAACGAATGACAGGAAACAGAAGCCTTCTGTCCAGAAAGACAGTGGAAAAGCAAAGGACAAGTCCTCTGACTCGTCCACATCAGGTGAAGCAACTGGTTCAGTAACATTCGATGATGAAGTGTCAAACCGCAAGTCTTTGAGCGATACAGGACCGAAAGAGGCCAGTGAGGACGAGAAAAAGCGCATAAGGGAACTTGTTGCCTTGAAACGCCAGGAGCTCCTTGCAGAGCAAATGGCTGACGAGAAGGAATCTAAAAAAGATGAGAGTAACTCTGAATCGGAAAAGGCAAAGCCGGTTGGGACAAGAGAGGTAAAGACTTCCAAAGAGAATGTTTCCACTGAAACTCAAAAGGGAATAAGTGGACAAAAAACAGAGGATGTCAATAAGCCAAAGCCTTCCGTGCCAAAAGAATCGGGACTGCCAAAGCCAGCGATGCCAAAGCAGGAAAGGCAGACACAATCTGCCCTACAAAAGGTAAAGGAAACTGAGAAGCCTAAGGAGAACAAGGCCGAGAAACCATACAAGCCTCCAAAGATCAAGATGGTAAAGCCGGAAAAGCCACGGCCGGAGTTAGTCTCATTTGAGTTCCTCAGCGTGGAAATCGACGAGGAAGCGAGAAAGACGAAACTCTGCGGTGCCAAGACAGCCGAGAAGGTGCATGAGGATTTCAACAGCCTTCCACTGGAAGAGATTCTGAAACACACTGCCGGTATGGCCAAGCTCATCAAAGACCGCAAAAGTAAAAGACCGCTTAGCGAGGACGAGATTGCGGCTATAGAGCGGAGCAAGGCTCAGAACAGGCCAGACCCGGTTTCCTTCAGAGGTGCTACATAACGAAAACTGTTCATAGTGTTTATTCATAATGTTATTATTGAAGTTCCAAATTAACTGAACTGATGATCTACTAACCTAACCATGACGAACCAATAAGACAGCTTTGGGAAGAGGGCTGCGCCGTGAGGCAGGGGGATCAGACGGGCATCAGCGGATGTTCCTCACCCATCTTCCACTTTTCATGTAGTCATTAATTCGTAACGTAATAAACTACTAACCAGCTTATGTTACCAAATTATCTGACAACCATGAAGAACGCTGCCGCAAAAGGCTGGCGTAAACTGCCTAAGAAGCGTATCGCAACATTCGCCGGAATGTTCCTCTGCTGCGCCGTCGTAGCGTCGGCACAGAGCGTGGGAGCTGGCGGATTCCAGAAGGCCATCACCGAGGTGTCGGGATACCAGACTCCCGTCAGCAACCTCATGAAGGCAATCGCTGCGGTAATCGCCCTTGTCGGCGCATTCAATGTGTACTTCAAGATGCAAAATGGCGACCAAGATGTAAAGAAAACTATCATGCTCACCGTTGGTGGCTGCGTAGCTTTCATCGCTATGTCCGAGGCTCTGCCGTTATTCTTTAAGTAGGGTTAAATGCTGCAAAAAGGCAGAAAAGGAGTCCAGTTGTTGAGCAATCAGCACTGGCTCCTTATTAAAGAAGAAAGCTCAAATAATGTAAATATAGATACAAGTAGATAACAACACAAAAAACATACCTATGGAAGCAAACTATAATGGTTATCCTGTATTCAAGGGATTACAAAAACCACTTGAGTTCATGGGAATCCGCGGACGGTTCCTGACTCTTGCAGCATGTGCCATAGGCGCAAGCTTTATTGGCTTTATCCTGTTCTCAATCATCTTGGGAAAGATTGGCGGTTTCATCGCCATGATAGTCATTGCCGCAGTCAGTCTGCTTGCCATCTACATCAAGCAGCAGGGCGGACTGCACAATAAGAAACGGCACAAGGGCATTTACTTTTTCCATAGCATGTACACGCATTAACCAAATAAACACCAAACCGAAACAATCATACCAACCACACAATGGCTAACAATACCAAGAAACCACTCGACGGACTCTTTGCCCAACTCCAGGACATAAAGGATGCCAAAGGAAAAAACCAAAATACCGTTCTTTTCTCGAAGAACGGCAACCCGTCGGTAATTATCGAGATAGAGAATCCCGTCCAACAGTATGCTACGGACGCGGACCTTTATTTGGTCTATACCGACATCCTTAACAACATTGTCCAGACTTTGGGCGAGGGCTATGCCTTGCAGAAGCAGGACGTTCTATGCAAGCAAGCATATCACCATGAGATTACCCCAAATATGGAATTCCTTTCAAGGAGCTACTTCAAGTTCTTTGAGGGCAGACCATATACTGAAATCCGAACATACCTTATCATAACACAAGAGACAGTAAAGTCCTCTTTCATCAAGTATGACCCGAAAACATGGATGGACTTCCATACCAAGGTGGCGAAGGTCGTTGACATCCTCAAAGAACGTGGCATGTGGTATCACAAGCTGAACAAAGCTGAAGTGGATGAATATCTTCACCGCTTTATGGCTTTCAACTTCAAGAAAGGGCCGTTCTCGATGAACAGCTTCAAGTCCTCTGACGAATGTCTGAGGATGGGCAGCAACGTGGTCAAGTCCTTTAATATCGTGGATATTGATGAAATTGACCTGCCGAGCCTTATCAAACCATACCAGCCTGTAGGTGTCAACGGTTATGTCATAGCAACCGACTTGTTGGCTTTCCTCACTGAGATACCATTCACTGATTGCGTAATCTATAACCAAGTAATACAGATACCGCAACAACGCAAACTCTTGAGAAAGCTGCAGAGCAAGTCCAAGCGTCACGGGAGTATGCCAGACCCAAGTAATAAAATCGCCAAGGCAGATATAGACGCTGTACTGGACCTGCTTGCCCAGGACAGCAAACTGCTCGTTTATACCAACTTCAACCTGATGGTAAGCTGCCCGACGGAGAAGCTTACGCCCGTAACGTCATTCATAGAGACCAAACTCTATGAGTGCGGCATTTTCGCGTCCAAATCGGCATACAACCAGTTGGAGTTGTTTATGGACTCTTTTCCGGGCAACGCTTATTCCTTTAATCCCGACTACGACCTTTTCCTTACATTGTCGGACGCTGCTCTGTGTCTTTTCTTTAAGGAGCACTTGAAACATTCCGAAGATACACCTCTAAAGACATATTACACCGACAGACAGGGTCTGCCAGTATGTATCGACATCACCGGCAAGGAAGGCCGTTTCAAGATGACAGACAACTCAAATTTCTTTTGTATCGGCCCAAGCGGAAGCGGGAAGAGCTTCCACATGAACAGCGTCGTCCGCCAGCTTTTGGAGCAGGACACGGAAGTTGTAATGGTCGATACGGGCGACTCTTATGAGGGTATATGTCGCTATTTCAAAGGCACATACATAACCTACTCAAAAGAGAAACCAATTTCCATGAATCCGTTCAAAATCACTGATACGGAATATAATCAAAACTTTGGCGAGAAGAAAAACTTCCTCAAATCTCTGATTTTCCTCATATTCAAGGGCAGTGACGAGCCAAGCAAGATTGAGGACAAGATTATCAACCAGACGATAGTTGAATATTATCAGGAGTATTTCGAACCGTTTAAGGAGTTCAGCGAGGCGGAGCGTGAGCAAATGCGCGAGCGTCTTTTGCTTGAGGACAAAAAGAACGGTGAGTATGCCAAGCATGAAAAGGAATTAGAGGACAAATATAAACATTACGAGTATGAAACATCCGAAGATACACCTTCCGATGAAGGAGAGAATTATAAACACGATATTGGCGGCGATTCTGCTGCCGATATGGGCGATGGCAGTGCTGCTAATCCTGCTGCGGAGCGGGAAGAATACTCACGCATCCAACGTAAAGTGAACAAGCTGCACGACCTTATCAATGATAAGGCTGCAACAGACGGCGAGAAAGTTGCTGCCAACCGCCAGCTTATGCGCCTGATGCCAAAACTCATTGAGGGCAATTATCTTGTTACCATCGAGGAAAGGATTGACAAGATGGAGAAACGGCGCAAGAAGATGCATGTAGAGGAACTTGGTTTCAATTCCTACTATGAGTTTGCCCTTGAACGAATACCTCAGATTATGGAGGAGAAGAAGATACAGTTCGACATCGACAACTTCGCCGCCATACTGGAACAGTTCTACAAGGGTGGCGAGTTGGAGCATACGCTCAACAACGATGTGGATTCAAGCCTCTTTGACGAGAAATTCATCGTCTTTGAGATAGACAAGATTAAGGATGATCCTGTGTTGTTTCCGATAGTCGTGCTCATTATCATGGACGTGTTCCTACAGAAGATGCGTATCAAGAAAGGACGTAAGGCTCTGATTATTGAGGAGGCGTGGAAGGCAATAAGCTCGCCAACTATGGCTGAGTATATAAAGTACCTCTATAAGACTGTCCGCAAGTTCCACGGCATAGCCGGTGTAGTAACACAGGAGCTGAACGATGTCATAGACTCTCCAATCGTAAAAGAGGCCATCATCAACAACTCCGACGTTAAAATCCTGCTTGACCAGAGCAAGTTTAAGGATCGCTATGGCGACATATCTGCCATTCTCGGACTTACTCAAGTACAGAAGCAGCAAATCTTTACCGTCAACGCCCTAAACAACCATGAAGGCAGGAACTATTTCAAGGAAGTATGGATATGCCGTGGGCAAGTGTCAGACGTGTACGGAGTGGAAGAACCGCCCGAATGCTACTGGGCTTACACGACTGAACGAGCCGAAAAGGAAGCACTAAAGGTCTATGAGCGGCACTATGGCAACATCCAAACCGCTATCACTAAGATTGAGGAAGACCGCAAATCTCTTGGCATCAAGAAGTATCTTGATTTCGCAGTACAAGTAAACAGACAACAGAAAATCCTACCACTATGGGAAAAGTAACATACAAGGCCTCCCCAAGCCCCTCCCAAAGAGGGGATGTATATCACCGTATCATTATGGCAATGATGCTTATAGGCTTCACAGTCAACGCAAATGCCTATTACAAGGTGGTCTTTGACCCTTGGACAACGGCACAGGTCACCGCCAATGCCGGTGAGCAGAAACTCATCGAGGACAAGCACAACCAAAGGCTTGATACAATATCTGCCAAGCAGCAGAAGATCATGCAGTACACAGCCACTATGGAGAGCATTAAGGAACTCTACCGCCTGTCCATGACCAACGTGCGTGGTTTCGGCGAGGAGTCCGTGTTCTACAAGGAGATTGTCCAGCTGTCTGCCGACATCCTTATGGGAGTACCGACTGTTACAAAGTTCCTGGTCAAGCATCCGGGCAAGAACTATATCCTCTGCCTTAATGAGCTGACTGACGTTATGCTTGAGACTGAGGGACTTGTCAATGACTTTGTCAACATAGTCAGTAACGGAAAGGTTGTCAACCCGTTGAAGAAGCCCAAAGCTCCGTCATCATGCTCATCGTGCGGAGGTACAAACATCAAGACGATAAAGACGGGTGGTAAGAGCAGCTATGTCTTTGTCTGCCAGAAATGCGGCCATGTAGACTACAGCAACTCCACAACTGGCGGCAACAACGTTGGTGACGGATATAACTTCCTTGACCGCTATACCCGTATCAATCTGACATACAAAATCTACGGGCGGCTGTTGGAGATAAAATACCGTATGGACGCAATGGTTATGATGTGCCAGTTCGGAACATGGGGCGACGTGTTCTTCAAGGTTGACCCCAAGTCATGGGCGGCATGGTTCCAGGCATCCAATACGGTAAACCAGCTTATCAATGATTGGAATTATCTTGGCGTATGAGAAAACACATTATTATAATAGCATTGCTTATAGTCGCCCTCGTCATACCTGTGCCTGTTCATGCAGGTGGGGTTGAGCTGCCGAAAGACCAGCCGACTATTGAGGCACTTATCTCATTGCACAAACTCATCAAGAAGGAAGAGGACAAGGCAATGGAGAAAGTTACTGCCAGTTATGGCGAGCAGAGCCTTGTGACGAAAGGAGCGAAGGCGTTCAATGATGTACGAACCACCTTGGACACGAAGCTCAACGACGCGCACAGCTACCTTGTCCTTGGATCTGCCCTTGCCATGACCGGTACAGACCTCTACAAACTCATCCGTGACTACAGCAGCTTTACGAGGAACACAGTCAAGTACACCTTCAAGAAGCCACAAGTCGCATGGTACTATACCGAGGCCAACATAGCTTGCTCACGGGAGATAAAGAACATCAAGAAGATGTACGTCACCCTGTCAGCAACAGGACTGAATGTCATGAAGGCCAGCATGGACGAGAAGATAATGCTTATAAACACCCTGCACGGCTATATCAACAACATCCGCGGCATCATTGAAAGTGCCAACCTATGGTGCTCAATAGTAGTGATGGGTGGCTTCCAATACGACTACATCTGGGATATTCTCAACTCAGACGTAAGGGAAGAAATAGCACAAGGACTTATAAACAAATGGAATAACGGATAAGCATAACTTGCTAATAATGAAAGAGAAAAGAATAAAGACTATAGCAATACTTCTGCTGCTTACTATGATTGTAATACCTGTCAACGCCCAACGCATCAGACACGACAAGCAGAAAGAAAAGCAGTGGCGAAGCATGGAGACTGGTCCGTGGGGGTTCGAGCCTTCCTGGTACTATTATCTGTTCCACAAAAAATATTCCGGTGGCGAGACCTACTGGAAGTGGAGCGGTTTCAAGTCCGGCCTTGCCGTCCGTTTCAAGGAGCGCAAGTCCAATGTCAAAACCATCATGCCTGACCGGGTGCTGTCCGAGGAAACACAGCGTCTTAAAATAAAGAAGGTCGAGGAAGAGAGGGTAAAGCAGAAAGAAGTCCATGACGAGGAAGTGGCGAGAGCAGCCGACAGGAATGTTAACCTTGCATATGCCAATTTCAAGTCTGACTTCAACAGAATGCAGAACTCCATCAGCGAGGGACTTTCATACTGCCTTACCAAAAGCAAGGGGGAGCTCGCGCCACAAGTAGATGAGCTCAGGCGGCAGAACGACATTATTGTCCAGAGCATAGCCTATACCCACAAGCAAGGTATCGGTTATGAACTTGAGAACGTCAAGCGGGAGAAGGCTTACATTGAGTACAAGGCAGAGATGGAAGAGATCGTCTCCCGTGTCGCTCATCTAGTAGGAATGGCTCAAAGCTATTATTAATAAGCAAACCAAAACTTTATATAAACCATGTAACAAGCTATAAAACAACAAACTGAATGTTATGATGACAGATTTACTTTTAAGTATAGGACAGCCGCTGATGGTCTTTACCAACATGCTGCTGACGATGGGATTGCCCGCCATCGATGAGAGCCTTATGCACTTGTTGGAGGCTATGGACAAGTTCCCGAAGTCTCCGGCTCTTGGCAGTGCTATCAGCCTGTCAAAGATGTTGGGACTGCTCCTTGCGTTATGTATGGGCAGCTACGAGTGCTGGATGATGATGCTCGGAAGGCGTGGCATGGATGTCATGAAACTTTTCCGTATCGTCGGTCTCTCACTCTGTATCACCTACAGTTCTTACATCTGCGAGTCGCTGAAGATGCCCGGCAAAGGATTGGAGGAAGTAGCCAAGACAATGGCTGACGACAAGAACAAAGAGGTTGCCGCGTTGGAACTGAAAGTTGCCGAGAAGCAGGACGGCTATCTGAAACGGCTCAGACAGGTACAGGACTCAATAGAAACTGCCAAGCAGATACAGGAAATCGGCGAGGACGCATCATGGTGGGATAAATTGGTGTACAACATGGAGAATCTTGGCTCCACCATCAACAACTATGCCCAACGAGCGGCTGTAGCTGCAGAGACGAAGGTGTCAGAATGGATAAATGACGTAATCCGATTTATAGGAGAGCTTATATTCCAGATGTCCTATTACGGAATGTTGGTGGCGCAAAGAATATTCCTTGCCATAATGACCACCTTTGCGCCTATAATGTTCGCCTTATCCATCGTACCGCCGTGGTCGAGTGCCTGGTCGCAATGGATGAGCAAGTATTTGAGTCTCACGCTATGGGGATTCGTAGTGTATATGTGTTTATATTACATCGATTTTATCCTCATGTACAACCTTCTGAAGGACATAGAGGCATACGACAACCTGCTCAAAGGCTCAGTAACCTCGTGGGAGAACATCGGTGCTTTGGGCTTGCAGGGTATAGGCAGCAACTGTATGTATGCTATGGGCATGCTCGTAGGCGCATACGTGATACGCTTTGTTCCCGAAGTGGCATCATGGCTCATACCGGGTGGCGTAAGCTCGTCGGCAGGAAGTGCCGCAGGAAGTGTTGTCGCAGGAATGGCAGGAACAGCCAAAGGTTATGCTGTAGGTGCCGCAACTGGCGCAGTCGGCGTTGCAGCCGCAGGAGTAACAGGCGGAGCGTCCATTATAGGAGCGGCGCAGCAGTCACACAGTGACGGAGGCAGCGGCAAACGCCAAGTCCTGAGAACTGTTATGTCTCAGACCAGCATAGGCCAGTCCTACAGTCGTGGAGCGGACAACGCAAGGTCTATGAACAATGTCGGAAAGTCCGATTCCAACTACAAGCCGGGTGGCAGCAGTTGAACAAAAAGGTTGGTGGGAGCAATCCCGCCAGCCATTAGAAAACCATTTACTCATAAACCAATAAACTGATAAACCATAAACACAAATGCTTATACAATCATTAGAACAAAAGACACGGCTCGCCTTGATGACGGTAGTACTTACCGTTGTCGGCTGTGTAATCATCTGCTGCTTTACCCTCTACCAGAGTGCGATGCTCGTTACCGAGGAGAGGAAGCAGGTCTATATCCTTGACGGCGACATACCTTTTCTTGCAGAGCGCAGCTTGCAGGAAGCCAACTTCGTGATGGAGGCGAAGGCACATATCCAGCTGTTCCACCAGTACTTCTTCAATCTGCCACCTGACGATGACTATATCAAGTGGACACTCGGCAAGGCGATGTACATGGCCGACGGAACGGCGATGAAACAGAAACAGGCGATGGAAGAGAACGGCTTTTATTCTGACATCATATCATCGTCCGCAGTCTGCACCATCAAATGCGACAGTATTCACTTCAGTGAGAAAGAGAGGAAGTTCAAATACTTTGGAACCCAGCTGATAAAGCGCCGCAGCCGTGACCTAAAACGCTCGATAGTTACCATAGGCGAGATTGAGAACGTGCCAAGGACGGAGAATAATCCCCACGGACTTCTCATAACCAACTGGCGCACTCTTGAGAACAAGGACCTGGACTATTAGCCTTACTTAAAAACAAAATACCAACCACACATTATATAATATACTGAACTTTCGCAAGTTCCAAACCACATGTATAATTTAAGAATATTTTAAA
>CAZLBL010000018.1:0-31203 GCA_964557825.1 uncultured Ruminococcus sp. | reverse complement strand
CCGAACTCGTTCGGTACGGCCACGTTAAATGACGGGGCAAGCCCCTTATTGAATTGAAATTCAGCCTGTGTTATTTAGTTCCCCGCCATCGGGAAAACTTTTGCCTTGTCAACAACTGTACAATAATATATCATATAATATATCATAAAAATCGACTATTGTCAATAAGATTTTCCCGACTGCGCCCAAAAATTTATCATATTATTGCTTTACCAAGATATCAGAAAAAAGCAAAAATATTTTACAAAAAACTATTGACAAACCATGTCGGTTGTGATATAATAATTAAGTCGATACGGCGTATCGGCTAATACTTGAAGTGTGGACAGTTGGCTGAGCTGGTCTAAGGCGCACGATTGGAAATCGTGTAACGGCTAATACCCGTTCCAGGGTTCGAATCCCTGACTGTCCGCCATAAAACCACCTGCTTTTGCGGGTGGTTTTTTGTTTTTCAGACAGCCATATCTTCCGCCGACGGAATTACAGTAATGGCATAGATACAGCAAAACTCCCGCAGGGTCAGCGCCTCTGCGGGAGTTGTATTGTATCAGCCTACATATTCATATGAGTAATTAAGAGGGTTCTGTGCAATGCCGTTTACACGGGTTTCAAAGTGCAGATGGTTGCCCGTAGACCAGCCGGTTGTGCCTACATAACCGATGACATCGCCCTTGTTTACCCACTGACCCTCATAAACAGTGGTGGCGTAGCAGTGCGCGTACAGCGTGGAAAGCCCGCCGCCGTGGTCGATAACCACATAGTTGCCATAGCCGCCGTGCCAGCCGCTGTCATTAAAGGCGGTTATTACCGTGCCGCTCTGCGCCGCATAGATATTCGCGCCGCCGATGCCCGCGTTGCCTATATCAACGCCATAGTGATTTCCGCCGCGCCATGCGTCATAACCAAAGTATGTAGTAAAATACTGGAACTTTGTATCCAGCGGCCATCTGAAGCCATCGCTGCTGTAATCATAGCTGCCGGAAAGCTCCGCCTGCTTTGCCTGAATCGCCGCTTCTATCGCCGCGTTAAGCTCTGCAATCTCGTCCTCGTAGTCCGCAACGTCGCTTCTCAGCGAGGAAACCTGACTTTGCAGGCTGTCGTTATAGGCTGCGTATTCGCTGAGCTTGTCGTAGCGCTCGTCAGAAATTGCCTGCACCTCGTCCTTTTTATCCTCAAGCTCGTCCGCTTCCTTTTCAAGCAGCTTTATCTTGTCCTGAAGCGCTGCCTTGTCGCTGTTAAGCTGTGCTATATCGTCATTAAGCCCGTCAATAAGCTCCTCAAGGTGCTTTATATCGGCAAGCAGGCCGTCCATAAACTGCATATTCTGCTCTGAAACATTCTGCACCACGTCAACATATACAAAGAAATCATACCAGTTGTCCGAGCCGTCAAGTATCGGCACCGCGTCAGTGGTATCGTTCATATACAGCGCGCGTATAAGCTTTGCAAACTTTTTCAGGTTTTCCTTGTTTTCCGCTTCAAGCTCGCTTATAGCGTCCTTTTTAAGCGCAATTTCCTCCTCCTTGTCGGCAATCTCCGCTTCAACCAGCTTAATTTCGTAGCGCTTGTCCGATATGCGCTGCTGCATTGCGGTTATCTGACCGCCAAGGTTGTCTATCTCGGCGTTGTAGCCCGCTATCTGGTCGTTTATCAGACCCATGGCATACTCGTTATCTGCAATATCGCCTTTAAGTCCGTCAATCTCCTGCTCGCGCACGGCGTTCTCCTGCTTAAGCTGCTCTGCCTTCTGCTCAAGTTCTGAAATAAGCGCGTCATAATCCGTTGCGCCCGCCGTTGCATTAAGCCTTACCGACGGCACAGCCGCCACCGCAAGCGCAGTAAGCAGCGCAAGCGAAAAGCGCGTTATCCGTCCCTTGTTTTTTGTAAGCTTCCCCATGTTGTTTTCCTTTCATCAAAATAAAAGCGCTGTGCTTCGCATTCCCCCGAAGCCATAGCATCATACCAAACATTATTATATCACCGATTATCTGCCATGTCAAGCGGGAAATGCTTCCTGTATATTAACACGGAAAACAGGCGCAAAAGGTTGCACCGCATACCATAGCAAAAACGCATGAACATTCCCGCAATGGTACGGATAAAAATGTTCTGCCCCGATAAACACGGGGCAGAAACAAATCCAAAAATCCCGCCTAGCTGTTGCTTTCCTGGCGGCTGTTGATAAGCTCGGCATAGAAGCCGCCCTTTGCAAGAAGTTCGGCGTGAGTTCCCTGCTCCACAATATGGCCGGATTTCATTACCAGTATGCAGTCAGCCTCGCGGATTGTGGAAAGCCTGTGCGCCACAACAAAACTGGTTCTGCCTTTCATCATGCGGTCAAACGCGCTTTGGATACGCATTTCGGTGCGGGTATCTATTGAGGAGGTCGCCTCGTCCAGTATCAGCATTGGCGGCAAGGTAAGCATTACCCTTGCGATTGAAAGCAGCTGCCTTTGTCCCTGTGAAAGGTCGCCGCCGTCCGATATCACCGTATCGTAGCCGTTTGGAAGCCTGCGGATAAAGCTGTGCGCATGGGCCGCCTTTGCCGCTTCGATTATTTCCTCAAGCGGCGCGTCCGGTCTGCCATAAGCGATATTGTCGCGCACTGTTCCCTTAAACAGCCATGTTTCCTGAAGCACAATGCCAAAGCTGCCGCGCAGGCTGTTTCTCGTAAGCTGCTTTATCGGCTTGCCGCTTACCCTTATCTCGCCCGAAACCACGTCATAGAAGCGCATAAGCAGGTTGATAAGCGTGGTTTTGCCGCAGCCTGTGGGTCCCACAATGGCGATATGCTGTCCGCTTTTTACGGTAAGATTAAGCCCCTCAATCAGCGGTTTTTCCGGCACATAGCTGAAAGAAACATTGTCAAGCACAACACTGCCATCGCAGTCCGTAAGCTCTGCGCAGTCACGGTCGGAGGGTTCTTCAGGCTCGTCAATCAGTTCAAAGATACGTCCCGCCGAGGCAATGGCGTTCTGAAGCTCCGTGATAACGCCCGAAATCTCATTAAACGGCTTGGTGTACTGGTTTGCATAGGATAAAAAGCAGGAAAGCGCGCCCACGCTGAACGCTCCGCCCGACGCAACAACCTTAAGCGCGCCGAACACGCCCACCCCCGCATACACAAGCGAGTTGACAAAGCGTGTACAGGGGTTTGTCAGCGCGGAATAAAACTGCGCCCGTCTGCCGCAGACATTAAGCCGCTCATTGATATCGTCAAAGCCCTGCTGAGAGGTCTGCTCATAGCCAAATGCCTTTACAAGCTTCTGTCCGCCTATATGCTCGTCTATAAATCCCGTAAGCTCGCCCTTAAGCGCCGACTGCTCGCGGAACTTGTTGAAGCAAAGCTTGGATATAACCGCCGCAACGATAAAGGAAACAGGCGTAATAATCACAACCACAAGCGTTATTTCAAGATTAAGAGAGAGCATAAAACCAAGCGTTCCCACAATGGTGACAATGCCGGTAAAAAACTGCTGAAAGCCCTGCAAAAGTCCGTCCGATACCGCGTCAACATCGTTTACAACGCGGCTGATGATGTCGCCGTGTGCGTTTACATCAATATAAGAAAGCGGAATTTTCTGTATCTGACGGAACGCGTCCGTGCGCAGCGCTTTAACCGTGCGGTGGGTTATGGCGTTGGTACAGAAATACATCAGCCACTGAAGTGCCGCAACCAGCGGAATAATAACCGCGATTTTTACAAGGATATGGCTCATTGCGGCAAAATCCGCGCCCGAATCCGTTATGCAGTCAACAGCCTCGCCTATAAGCACGGTTGTGTACAGCGAAAGAAGCACGCTTGCCGCCGCACAGATTATCGCAATCGCCACAAGCCACAGCTGAGGCTTTACATAGCGAAGGATACGCATAAGCGCGCCTTTTTTGTTTTTCTTTGCCACAGCTTATCCCTCCCTTTCCTGTTCAAGCAGCTCCTGCTCGGTATATTGTGTAAGGCATATTTCGTGATATACGGCGCACTCGCGCAGAAGCTGCGCGTGGGTGCCTATGCCCGCAACCTCGCCATCGTCAAGCACGATTATTTTATCCGCGTGGCGTATGGAGTTCGCTCTCTGCGATACTATCACAACCGTCATTGAAAGCTTGCCCAGCGCCTTTCTCAGCTTTGCGTCGGTTGCGTAGTCAAGCGCGCTTGAGCTGTCGTCTAAAATCAGTATTTCGGGGGATTTTGCAACCGCCCTTGCAATGGCAAGGCGCTGCTTCTGACCGCCCGAGAAATTCTTGCCGCCCTGAAGTATCCTTGCGTCCAGTCCATCAGGCAGGCTGTCGGTAAATTCCTTTGCCTGCGCGGTTTCAAGCGCTGCAAGTATCTGCTCATCGGTGATATCGGCTCTGCCCATCGTCATATTTTCGCGGATTGTGCCGCTTAAAAGCTCCGTTTTCTGCGGAACTATGCCAAGCTTGCGGCGAAGCTCGCCATCGGGATAGCTGCGCACATCTGCGCCGTTAAGCAGCACCGCGCCCTCGGTTGCGTCATAGAAGCGCGCAATGAGGTTTACAAGCGTGGATTTTCCCGAACCTGTACCGCCGATTATGCCGAGAACCTCGCCGTTTTTCAGCGTGAAGCTTACGTTTTCAAGCGACTTGTCCGCGCCCTCGCCGTCATGATATGAAAAGCTTACATTTCTGAACTCTATCGCGGGCGCGGCGGGGTCTGTCTTTGGAGAAGCTTCCGCGCCCACAACGCTTGGCTTCGCGTCAAATATCTCGTTTATGCGGTGCGACGAGGCAGCCGCCTTTGTAAATACCGTGACAAGGTTTGCAACCACCACAAGCGCAAGGGAAATCTGCGTCATGTAGTTTACAAGCGCGATTACCTGTCCCTGCGTAAGCCCGTCAACGGAAACCATTCCGCCGCCAAGATATACAATCAGCAGGTAAGCAACATTTACCACCACAAATATCGCGGGATTAAGCAGCGCGTTTATTCTGCCCGCCCTCAGCGCGAATTTGCGGTATTCCTCCGCGCTTTCATCAAAGCGCTGCTGCTCGTGCTGCTGCCGCGCAAAGGCTCTTACAACACGCACGCCCGAAAGGTTCTCGCGGGTTATGCGCGAAATGCCGTCAAGGCTTTTCTGCTGCCGTTTGAACAGCTTTACCGTCACCGTCATCACGGGAACCATTATTCCGACTATTGCCGCCATGCAGCCGAAGAAAATAAGCGACAGCTTCAAATCAATCGTCATTGCCATTATGGTTGCGCCCACAACAAGGAACGGCGCCCTGATAACAAGGCGGATAAGCATTGCAACCGCGCTTTGAACCTGGTTTACATCGTTTGCGATACGCGTAACCAGCGCGGGCGTGCCAAGGCGGTCAAGCTCCTTATAGGAAAGCGTGTTTATGTGCGCGTAAAGGTCGTGCCGCAGCCTTGTGCCTACGCCCTGCGAAGCAACCGAGGCAAGATACTGGCACACCAGCGTGAACGAAAGTCCGCAGACCGCGAAAATAATCAGCTTGATTCCACCGCTGCGTATTATACTTTCGCCCTGTGCGCCTGCGGCAATTCCGTTATCTATTATATCCGCCATAACAAGCGGCACAATCAGCTCAAATATAGCCTCGATAAGCTTGCACGCAGGTCCAAGCGAAACGTGCAGCTTAAAATATTTAAGATATCGTGCAAGTCTAAGCAAAATAAATTCCTCCAAAAACTAGCAGCGCTGTCGGCGGATTTTACTTCCGCCGACCTGCCCGAAAAGTCTGTTTTGCGCGCAAAATCCTGCGGCGCCGAACCGCAGGATTACAGCAGTTTATTTTACCCCCGCGCCGCGCATTACGCCGTCCAGAACCTCGGGATACTTCCACTCAAGCGCGGAGCGCTTCAGCATTCCAAAGGTTTCGCCGCTGTAAAACGAGCCGTTATCCCACCAGAAGCAGGGAATACCAAGCTGCTTGAACTTGCCGAAATAATATTCCGCCCATGCTGCGCGGTATTCATCGTTGGCTTTTGTGACGGTTTCAGCCTCTGCCGTGCTGTCGGCGGGGACTTCATTCTGCGTTGTGTAATAGCGGTTCATCGCACCCGTTTCTCCGATTATTACGGCAATGCCCTTGCTGATAAACAGCCTGTCCAGCACCTCGGCAAGAGTATTTATATCGTTTACCGAGGGAGTTTTGTCCTTAAGCCACATATGTGTGCCGCTTTCTGCAAGCGCAAAGGTGTACGGAATATACGCGTGTACCGATACAATTATATTCTTATCCTCGGGTATTTCAAGTGCCGCAAGCGCGCTCTCGCTGCAGTTTGCAGCATACGGGCATATCATAAGAAAACGGTATTGATTGTTGCCGCCCGTTGCGCGCACAGCGTCAATAAAAACGCTGTTCAGATGGTTCACAACGGCTCTGCCCTCATCGTTGCCGCCGTTCCATTCCCACTCGGTATTTTTCCAGCACGGCTCGTTCATGCCCTCAAAGATAAGACGCTCGTCATAGTCTTTAAACTCCTCGGCTATCTGCGTCCACACCTTAGAAAGCTTTGCGGATATTTCGTCCTGTTGGTCTGCATAGGGCTGATACCATTCTTCGTGGTGGGTATTAAGTATAATGTACATATCGCGCGTATAGGCATAATCCACAACATCTTTTACGCGGGCAAGCCACTCGCTGTCGATAACATTATTTTCGTCCAGATGTTTTTCCCATGTGACAGGAATACGCACAGCGTTGAAGCCTGCGTCCTTTACCGCCTGTATCATCTCGGGCGTGGTTGTGGGGTTGCCCCATGAGGTTTCAGAGGAAAGGGCTGAACCGCCCGTGGCGTCAAATGTGTTTCCCAAATTCCAGCCGCAGTCGATTTTAGCGGTTAGCTCAAGCGCAGTAAGGCTTGCGTCAAACTCATCGTTTACCGTTGAAACAGAAGCGCCCGGTTCGGATACAGCGCCCTGCTCTCCACTGTCGGAATTACCCGCCCCGCCGCAGCCTGCGGCGGTTATGCTTATTGCAGCTGCCGCGATAAGCGCGGCGATTTTCTTTAACTTCATAGCTATCTCCTTATAGGTCAGAATAAACGTATAACTTATTATATAATAGTTTCGGGATTAAGTCAAGTGGATTTTCGCAGGCGGATAATTTTCTGAAATATGCAGGCAGGGCGTGCAAAAATCCAAAAGATGGTCTTTATACGGCGCTGCCTTTATGCACAATTACCATATTGGGCAGGAAAAATTCAGCGTTAAAGTCAAAAAGAAAAACAAAATTAAATGTTATCGTTTTCACCACTTGTAATTAAATCGGTTTTATAGTATACTGTTAAATAGCGGCACACCTGTGCCCTTACACTATATTTTGTGAAGAAAGACTTCCACAAAGAAAGAAGGTCAATATGAAATTCGGCTATTTTGATGACGCTAACCGCGAGTACGTCATTACCTCTCCCCGCACGCCTTACCCCTGGATTAACTATCTTGGCACACAGGGCTTTTTCTCCCTTATCTCCAATACCGCAGGCGGATACAGCTTCTACAAGGACGCTCGTCTGCGCCGTATTACACGCTACCGCTACAACAATGTTCCCGTTGATATGGGCGGCAGATATTTCTACATTAAGGACGGCGATACCGTCTGGAATCCCGGCTGGAGCCCCGTAAAGACAGAGCTTGACAGCTATGAGTGCCGCCACGGCATGGGCTATACCGTTATCAGCGGTAAGAAAAACAACGTAAAGGCTACCGTAAAGTTCTTTGTTCCGCAGGACTTCAACGGCGAAATCCAGAAGGTTACAATCACAAACGAAGGCAGCGAGAAAAAGAGCATTAAGCTGTTCAGCTTCCTTGAGTGGTGCCTTTGGGACGCAAACGATGATACCACAAACTTCCAGAGAAACTTCAACACCGGCGAGGTTGAAATCCTTGGCTCTACAATCTTCCACAAGACAGAATACAAGGAGCGCCGCGACCACTTTGCGTTCTACACCGTAAACGCGCCCATTCAGGGCTTTGATACCGACCGCGAAACCTTCCTTGGTCTGTACAACGGCTTTGACAAGCCCGCAGCCGTATTTGAGGACGGCAAGGCAAGAAACTCCGTTGCAGACGGCTGGAGCCCCATTGCTTCCCATTATATCGAGCTTGAGCTTGCCGCAGGCGAAACAAAGGAGCTTGTATTCTGCCTTGGCTATGTTGAAATGCCCGCTGACGAGAAATTCGACAAAAGCGGAAACTATGACGGCATAAAGGCAAGCTACACAGTAGACGGTCACGGCAACGCAAAGCCTCTCGCAAACGTCATCAACAAGAAAAAGGCAAACGAAATGATGGCAATGTGCGATACCCCCGAAAAGGCAGACAAACTGTTTGAAAGCCTGAAGAACTACTGGGATAAGCTGCTTATGCAGTACAGTGTTGATTCCCCCGATGAAAAGCTCAACAGAATGGTTAATATCTGGAATCAGTATCAGTGCATGGTTACATTCAATATGTCGCGCTCTGCTTCCTATTTTGAGAGCGGTATCGGCAGAGGAATGGGCTTCCGTGATTCCAACCAGGACCTGCTTGGCTTTGTTCACCAAATTCCCGAAAGAGCGCGCGAAAGACTTATCGACCTTGCGGCTACCATGCTGGAGGACGGCGGCGCTTACCACCAGTATCAGCCGCTTACCAAGATGGGCAACCATGAGCTTGGCTCAAACTTCAACGATGACCCGCTGTGGATGATTCTTGCGGTTTCCGCATACATAAAGGAAACAGGCGATGTTTCCATTCTGGACGAGATGGTTCCCTATGAGAACAAGACAGAGCTTGCCGATACAATGCTTGACCACGTTAAGAGAGCGTTCTACCATGTAGTTAAAAAGGTCGGACCCCACGGTCTGCCGCTTAGCGGTCGTGCCGACTGGAACGACTGCCTTAACCTCTCCTGCTTCTCCGACAAGCCCGGCGAGAGCTTCCAGACCTACAACAACAAGGAAATGTTTACAGAGCCGCCTTATTACAGCCAGATTGCAGAGTCTGTAATGATTGCGGGTATGTTCTGCTTTATCGCGCCTGAGTACGCTGCTATGTGCCGCCTTAAGGGTGACGAGGAGGAAGCAAAGAGAGCCGAAGCCGAAATTGCAAAAATGCGCGAACTTACCGAGAAGTACGGCTATGACGGCGAGTGGTATCTGAGAGCATACGACCACAACGGCAACAAGGTCGGCTCACATGAGTGCGAGGAAGGCAAGATATTCATCGAGCCGCAGGGCTGGTGCGTGCTTGCAGGTCTTGGCAAGGACAAGGGCTACGATATCAAGACGCTTGAAAGCATTGACAAGTACCTCAATTCCGACCACGGTATGGTGCTTAACAATCCCGCATTTACCACCTACAAGATTGAGTACGGTGAGATTTCCACATATCCCGGCGGTTATAAAGAGAACGCGGGCGTGTTCTGCCACAACAACGCATGGATAATCTGCGCCGAAGCGTTTGTAGGTCACGGCGACAAGGCGTATGAGTATTACAGCAAGATTGCTCCCGCATTCCGCGAGGACAAGTCCGACCTGCACAGAACCGAGCCGTATGTTTACGCGCAGATGATTGCAGGCAAGGACGCTGCACGCCACGGCGAAGCTAAGAACAGCTGGCTGACAGGTACTGCCGCATGGAACTTTGTTGCAGTATCCCAGTATATCCTCGGCGTTAAGCCGCAGTACAACGGTCTTGAAATCAACCCCTCAATCCCCGCCGCATGGGACGGCTTCAAGGCTTCCAGACTGTTCAGAGGCGCAACCTACAACATCACCGTAAAGAACCCCAATCACGTTTGCGCAGGCGTTAAGAGCATGACTGTTGACGGCAAGGCTGTTGACGGAAACGTTATCCCCGTTCTTGGCGCGGGTGCGCATGAGGTTGAGGTAATCCTCGGCTGATAGCTGATAATAAATTTCAAGGCAAAAGCCGCCGCATAACAACGGCGGCTTTTCTGCACGGAGGTACGGCATGAATATATTAGGTGCAATTATTTTCTGGATTTTTATAGCGGCTATTGCCGTGGGCGGTCTTGCGGGTATCGTCATGCTTGGCACAGGCGCAGGAAATCTTTACAGAAAAAAAGGCAGCGGAACAGACGTGCTGCTGATTATACTCGGTTTTCTGATTGCTGCGGCGGCTGTGACGCTTATTGTGTTTCTTGTCATTATGAATTTCTCGCTGTCGGCAGAAATGCAGCAAGGCTCAATGTACGGCGCAAGAGCCTAAAGCTATAGTCAGTTTCCCCATATTACGCTGAAGAAATCTTGTGGATTATTACCTTTGAAAAAAAACGCTTTTATGGTACAATGAATATATAGCGTTTACGGACTACAAGGCGGCTTTCAGCAGAAACGGAGGAACTTATGCAGCTTGAAACAGGGAATTATGTGGTTTATCGCTCAAGCGAAATCTGCCGTATAGATGGCTTTGAGGACAAAAGCTTTGACGGAGGCGAAGCGCGCAGGTACTGCCTGCTTGTTCCGCTGGACTCCCACGGCTCAAAATATTATGTGCCGATGGATTGCGCAGACGCGAAGCTGCGCCGACTGCTTAACCGCGACGAGGTGCTTGCCCTGATTGACAGCATGAAAGGCGATATGCCCGATTGGGGCGAAGACGACCCCAACCGCAAGGGGCGCATAAATCAAGTGCTTTCAAGCGGCGACTACAAGCTGATAATCAGCCTGCTGCACTCGCTGTACCTTGAAAAGCAGAAGCGCACAGAGATAGGCAAAAAAATGCTTGCCGCAGATGAGCGCACAATGCGTACCGCAGAACAGCTTCTTAACCGCGAGTTTGCATTTGTTCTGGATATCCCCGAAGATACCGTACCCGAATATATCACCAAAAGACTTGAAGCATAAATAAACCGAGCCTGCGAAAACAAATTCGCAGGCTCTTTTATATTCAGAAAATTTATCAGATACCGCCGATGGCTTCAAGAATCTGCTCACGGCGCGAAAGGTCAAGCGAGCGCACCTTCTGCCTTAACGGAAGTATCGCAGACGGCGTAACCGAAAGCTCGTCCACGCCCATTGCAAGGAAAGCCTCCGTAAGCTCAGCGTCCGCGCCAAGCTCGCCGCATATGCCAATCCAGCCGCCCTTTTCGTGTATGCTGCGCGCGGCATACCGTATCATTCGCAGCAGCGCGGTGTGGCGGGAGTTCTGATATCGCTCAAGGCATGGGTTCTGCCTGTCCACCGCAAGGGTGTACTGCGTAAGGTCGTTTGAGCCTACGCTGAAAAAGTCCGCCTCCTGTGCAAGCAGGTCGCTTATAATCACGGCGGCGGGAGTTTCAATCATCACGCCTATTTCAATGTTGCTGTCAAACGGCACGCCGTCATGGCGAAGCTTCTCCTTTTCCTCCTCAATCATGCGCTTTGCCTCGCGCACCTCCTCAACGGCGGTAATCATGGGGAACATTATCCCCAGCTTGCCGTGAACCGAAGCGCGCAACAGCGCCCTTATCTGCGTCCTGAACACCTCGGGATTTGCAAAGCAGAACCGTATTCCGCGCGTGCCAAGCGCAGGATTTTCCTCGCGCGGCAGAATAAAGCAGCCCGCCTGCTTGTCCGCACCGATGTCAAGCGTGCGGATTATCACGCGCTTGCCCGCCATGCGGGTTATAGCCTCGCTGTACACGCTGTACTGGTATTCCTCATCGGGGGGAGTGCTGCTGTCAAGATACAGAAACTCGCTGCGCAGCAGACCTATGCCCTCGCAGTCATTTGCAATTGCCGCACTGATATCCTCAAGGCTGCCGATATTTGCGTTAAGCTCAATCCTGTATCCGTCACGGGTAACATTCTCCTTGCCGTAAAGCCCGCGCAGGCGCACGCGGTTAAGCTTCTGCTCGCTCTGGCGGCGCAGCATTTCGTTTTTGGTTTCCTCATCGGGCTTTATGTAAAGCTTGCCGCTGCCGCCGTCAACGATAATTTCATCGCCGTCGCATATCTCGTAAAACTCGTCATGAAGTCCCACCACTGCGGGAATGCCAAGTGTGCGCGCAAGAATAGCCGTATGCGAGGTTGCAGAACCCCTTGAAGTACACAGCGACACCACATTGCTTCTGTCCATCTGCGCCGTTTCCGAGGGGGAGAAATCGTCCGCGCATACCACGCTTTTGCTTTTATGCTCCTGCGGGGAAGCGGTCTTTTTCATCAGACAGCGCACAAGGCGGTTGGCAACGTCCTGAACATCAGCCACGCGCTCGCGCATATATTCGTCCTCGATTATGGAGAACATCTCCGCAAAGTTGCGTGCAGTCATGGCAACGGCATACTCCGCGTTTATGCTTTGTCGGCGTATTATGCGCTCAACCGAGCTGTTGAAATCGGGGTCCTCTATCATCATGCGGTGTACGGAGAAAATCTGCGCTTCCTCATCGCCGCACTCGTCCAGAGTGCGCCTGTAAAGCTCGTCAAGCTGCGAAAGCGCGGCGCGCTTTGCGTTAAGATAGCGCACAAGCTCCGCGTCCGCATCATCGATGCGCCCGCGCTTCACGCTTATCTCATCGCGTCTGAAAAATCTTACACGTCCAAACGCAATACCTTCCGAAACGCCCTTACCTTGAAGTACCTTCATAATCGCGCCCCCTTTGCGGTGAAATCACTGAAGCTGCATAAGCAGCCGCTCTATATCATCTTTTCTTCCAAGACCGTCAGAAAACGCCGTTGCCGCCCCGCAGGCAGTGCCAAGCCGCAGCGCGTATTCATATCCCTTTTCAATTCCCGCGATAAACCCTGCCACCATGGAGTCGCCCGCGCCCACGGAATTTTTAACGCTTCCCGTACAAGCGCGCTGCCGCAGCACAACGCCGTCCTCCGTCACCAGAATACAGCCGCGCTCCGCCATGGAAACAAGCACATTTACAGCGCCCTGCCGCTGAAGGCTTAAGCAGCATTCAACAAGCTCGTCATCTGAAAGCGGCTTGCCGCCGAACAGCTCTGCAAGCTCGATATGGTTTGGCTTTATAAGATACGGACGGTATTTCAGCAGATTTGTCAGCAGCCTGCCCGAAGCGTCAGCCACAACGCGCACGCCCCTGTTGAAAAGCCCCGCCATAATCCGCTGATATATGTCATCGGGCAGCGATTTCGGAACGCTTCCCGCAAGCACCAACGTGTCGCCCGCAGAAAGCCGCGAAAGCTTGTCAAGCAGCGTCCGAAGCTCACCCTCCGATATTTCAGGCCCCTGCCCGTTTATCTCGGTTTCTTCGCCCGCCTTAAGCTTGACGTTTATCCGCGAAAAACCGTTTTTTACGCGGACAAAATCCGTAACAATATCCTCGCGGGAAAGTCCGTTTTCTATCGCCTCGCCCGTAAAGCCTGCCGTAAAGCCAAGCGCGCAGGATTTAATCCCAAGCTGCGCCAGCACCAGCGAAACATTTATGCCCTTGCCCCCGATAAATATATCCTCGCTCTGCGTGCGGTTTACCGCACCCTGCGCAAAATCGCCGCAGCGCACAACATAATCTATCGCTGGATTGAATGTAACCGTATATATCATCTGTACTCCCAAATTAAATCCATGCTACTATGATAATATTATAACACTTTTTACCCTGTATTTCAACAAATTCCTTGCTTTTATCCTATTTTTGGCATACCCCACAGAAAAACGCCGCCCCGCTTGTGTATATTTTCGGCAAAAATTTCCGATACGGATTTTGCCCGATATCCCGCATATGCAAAAAAGCTCCCGCGGCAATGCCACAGAAGCCTTTGCGCTATCCCAAAAAACGCGGTTGATTATTCCCCTTCGGAGTAATCCACGTCAGACGTTGAAGCGGTATCGCCCGCGCCCCTTACGAGAACATAATCATAGCTGACATCGCCGACCTTTACGGAATAGGAAAGCGTATCAGCCTTTTCATCGTATTTCACGCCTGCAAAAACCTTGCCGTCCTGCATAAATTCAAAACCGCTGCCTGTTGCGGCGATATCCATGACCGCAGTGCCGTTTGCGCCCGATATGTCAACGCTGTTTTCGCTCACTGTCCAGTTGACAACGTACAGGGAAGCGTCCGTCCCCTCGCAAGCCGCATACTCCTCAGCCGATTTGCCGTTGATGGTGCTTAGCGTCCACTCGCCGCTGAATTTACCCGCGTCCGCAGCGCAGGCTGTACACATAACCGCCATAACCGCCGTCATAATAATCGCCGGAATTTTCTTCATGATAAATTATCTCCTTTGTACCGCATGGCAGCGCCCGACAAAGCCGCAAAGCGTTTTTTTGCAGGCGCGCCTTTATTTTTCCCGACCGCTGTACACGGTCTGTCATAATCATAATTATAATTATAACAAGCAAACGCCCCGCTGTCAACAATTACTGCAAGAAAATCAACTTTTGCACACAAAAAACAGAAATCAGCGGTAATTATGCGGCGAAGCCTTGAAAAAAAACCGCATTTGTGATACAATTATTCAGTGCGGCGCAAATTCCGCGCAAAGAACAAAAGAAAAAGGTAATACAAAAATGTCGGCTCTTACATACAAACGCGGCGTAAAGGACGGACTTCCGATAGCGCTGGGATATCTTTCGGTATCGTTCACCTTTGGCATAACCGCGGTGGGAATGGGTATCCCCCCGCTTGCCGCTATTCTTATCTCAATGACAAACCTTACCTCTGCGGGACAGGTGCAGGGAATTAAAATAATCTCAGCCTGCGGCGGCTATATCGAGATGGCACTTGCGCAGCTTATAATCAACCTGCGCTATGCGCTGATGGGAATATCGCTGTCGCAGAAGCTGTCGCACAAATACACCCTGCCGCACAGGATAATCAGCAGCTTCGGCATAACCGATGAAATCTTCGCAGTGGCAAGCGGTCAGACGGAAGAAATTCCGCCATGCTATATGTATGGACTTATCACCCTGCCGTATATTTTCTGGGCGGCAGGAACAGCCGCAGGCGCGCTGCTTGGCGCGATACTTCCGCAAAGCCTTCAGACGGCGCTTGGCATTGCAATATACGGAATGTTTATAGCAATTGTAGTTCCGCCCGCGAAGAAAAGCCGCGGAATTATGGCGGTTTCGCTTATTGCAGCGGCGCTTAGCTGCGTTGTGGAATATGTGCCGCTGTTTTCGGGGTTAAGCTCGGGAATTTCCGTAATAATCTGCACCGTTATCGCCGCAGGACTTGGCGCGCTGCTGCTTCCAAGAAAGCAGGAGGAGGTGAGCGCCGATGAATAACGGAACAATGTATATCGTTACAAGCATTGCCGTTATGGCGCTTATAACATATCTGATAAGAATGCTGCCGCTTGCGGTGTTCCGCAAAAAAATAAAATCCCGCCTTGCGCTGGATTTTCTGTACTATGTGCCGTATGCGGTGCTTTCAGCAATGACGATACCCGCCGTATTCACCGCCTGCGCGGACGGCGCTGCCCTTACGGGTGCGGCGGTTATAAGCTCTGCTGCGGGCTTTGCGGCGGCGCTTATTCTGGCGTATTTTGAGCGGGGACTGCTTACCGTCGCGCTCAGCGCCTGTGCCGCAGCCTACGCCGCCAACTTCATAGCGGGGCTTTGCGGAATTGCATAAACTGGAAAAGAGAGGATTTATTATGAAGCTTATGTTTGCATCGGATATCCACGGCTCTGCACTGTACTGCGAAAAAATGCTTGAAGCCTACAAACGCGAGGGCGCAGAAAAACTTTGCCTGCTTGGAGATATCCTTTACCACGGACCAAGAAACGACCTGCCAGACGGTCATGCGCCAAAAAAGGTAATTGCCATGCTTAACGCGGTGAAAAACGAGCTGCTGTGCGTACGCGGCAACTGCGACACCGAGGTTGACCAGATGGTGCTGGAGTTCCCCGTGCTTGCGGATTATGCCGTGCTGTTTGTCGATGGAAGAACCTTCTTCCTGTCGCACGGACACCACCACAATCCCGAAGCGCTGCCGCCGCTCAAAAACGGCGATGTGCTGATTAACGGTCACACCCATGTGCTTAAAGCCTTTGAAAAGGACGGCATACACTGCCTTAACGATGGCTCTGTATCCCTGCCCAAGGAGAATAATCCGCGCAGCTATATGGTGTACGAAAACGGCGTTTTCACGGTAAAGCAGCTTGAAAGCGGCAAGGAAATATTAAAATACAGTCTGTAATATTTCGCAAAAATAATACAAAACTCCCGCAGTTTTTGGCTGCGGGAGTTGATTTATTTTGCGGGATTTCCGGGGTTTATCAATACATACCGCCCATGCCGCCTGCGGGCATTGCGGGCGCGGGATTTTCCTCGGGCTTGTCGGCAACAAGGCTCTCTGTGGTAAGAACCATTGCAGCAACGGAAGCCGCATTCTGAAGCGCAGAGCGTGTAACCTTTGCGGGGTCAACAATGCCTGCCTTTATCATATCGCCGTAAACCTCGTTGTAAGCGTCAAAGCCGTAGCCTACGGTGTTCTCGCGGTTAATGGTGTCGATTATTACGCTGCCCTCAAGACCTGCGTTAAGAGCAATCTGGCGGACAGGCTCTTCAAGCGCGCGCAGAACAATCTTTGCGCCCGTCTTTTCATCGCCGTCAAGGCTTTCGATAAGAGCCTTTACAGCGGGCATAGCGTTGATAAGCGCAGTACCGCCGCCTGCAACAATACCTTCCTCAACGGCAGCCTTTGTTGCAGCAAGTGCGTCCTCAATGCGCAGCTTCTTTTCCTTCATCTCAACCTCGGTAGCAGCGCCTACCTTGATTACGCCAACGCCGCCCGAAAGCTTTGCAAGACGCTCCTGAAGCTTCTCCTTGTCAAACTCGGAAGAGGTAGCCTCGATAGCGTTCTTAATCTCGTTTACGCGAGCCTTGATAGCCTCTGCGCTGCCGCAGCCGTCAACAATGATGGTGTTTTCCTTTGTAACCTTAACCTGCTTTGCTCTGCCAAGCTGTGTAATCTGGGTTTCCTTGATGTCAAGACCAAGCTCCTCTGTGATAACCTCGCCGCCTGTAAGGATTGCGATATCCTTCAGCATTTCCTTGCGTCTGTCGCCAAAGCCGGGAGCCTTTACCGCAACGCATACAAATACGCCGCGCAGCTTGTTGAGGATAATGTTTGTAAGCGCGTCGCCCTCAACGTCCTCTGCAATTATAACAAGCTTCTTGCCTGCCTGCACAATCTGCTCCAGCAGGGGGAGTATATCCTGAATGGAGGAAATCTTCTTGTCTGTAATCAGAACGAAAGCGTCATCGATAACAGCCTCCATCTTGTCGGTATCTGTTACCATATAGGGGGAGATATAGCCGCGGTCGAACTGCATACCCTCTACAACCTCGGAGTAGGTTTCTGCGGTCTTGCCCTCCTCAAGCGTGATAACGCCGTCTGCCGTAACCTTTTCCATAGCCTCAGCAATCAGCTTGCCAACAGACTCATCACCTGCAGAAACGGTTGCAACACGCTCTATATCCTTGCTGCCGTTGATAGCCTGAGAGTTCTTCTTAATCTCTGCAACAGCCGCGTCAACAGCCTTCTGCATACCCTTTTTAACAACCATGGGATTAGCGCCCGCCGCGATATTCTTCATACCCTCGCGCACAAGAGCCTGTGCAAGCAGCGTTGCTGTGGTTGTGCCATCGCCCGCAGCATCGTTTGTCTTGGTTGCTACTTCCTTGACAAGAGCCGCACCCATATTCTCAAATGCGTCCTCAAGCTCAATCTCCTTTGCGATTGTAACGCCATCGTTTGTGATAAGCGGAGAGCCGAACTTCTTGGACAGAACCACGTTTCTGCCCTTGGGGCCTATTGTTATCTTAACGGTATCCGCAAGCTTGTCGATACCTGCCTGAAGCGCCTTGCGCGCTTCCTCGCCGTAAATAATATCCTTTGCCATGATAAATCTCCTCCTTTGAAAAATAGCGTGAGCAATTATTCAACTACTGCCAGAATGTCGCCCTGCTTAACTATGGAATACTCCACGCCGTCAACCTTAACCTCTGTGCCAGCGTACTTGCTGATAAGCACCTTGTCGCCTACCTTAACGTTCATAACGATATCCTTGCCGTCAACGTTTCCGCCGGGGCCTACCGCAACAACCTCTGCAACAGAGGGCTTTTCCTGCGCCTTGGCTGTAAGAATAATACCGCTCTTTGTGGTTTCTTCCGCCTCGACCGACTTTATTACTACGCGGTCTGCTAATGGTCTGATTGTCATTGTCAGGTTCCTCCTTCAAAATAATGCAGTTTATTTCTTTAAGTTTTAGCACTCTTTGCTCCTGAGTGCTAATTATTACTTTATCACTTTTTTCCCGAATTGTCAAGTGCTTTTGCAAAAATAATCGCGGCAGGTGCCAATATTTTCTGCACAAGTTAAGAATAAAATGTAATATCCCACAAAAAACATCATATTTTTGCTATTTTCTTGACAATCCGTACCTTGTTGTGTTATACTTATTTATGTACAATTAGCAAGCAAACATATGGCGCCGGCAGCTTTCTGCACAGCGCTGGGTGTTCGCTTATAATGCATTTGCAGCGATAACTATGGGGGGGTGACGTCTTGTTAAAAGCACTATCATTTGACTTTGCAGCGCTTACGCTTCTGATTATACTGCTTGGTTCGGTAATACTCAGACGAATGACAAAGGGCATTTCAAACAAATGCTATATGTTTATGCTGATTACGCTGCTTACAACAACTGTATTCGACATCTGGGCAATACATATGGACAACATAAACGCAGACGTTGGTATCATGTACATAGCACATCTTGGTTATCTCATATTCAGAAATGTTACAACGCCCGTTTATCTTGCGTATGTAATCAGTCTTACGGACTCATGGCACAAATTTAGGGCAAGTCTTGTGCAGAAGCTTGCATTTTTCATACCTATCGCGGGCGTTGTCGTAATGCTCTGCATAAACCACTTTATCGGCTTCCCTGTATTCTCTGTTGCAGGCGGCAATTACACCCACGAGGCGGCGTTTAACGTAATGTACGTTGTTGCGGTGTACTACATGATACTCGGCGTTATATACCTGCTTGGATACAGACGGCTGCTTAAAGCGTCCCGCGTTGCCGCCATAATCGCTATAATCCCGCTTAATCTGGCGGCGCTTGGCGTGCAGCTTTTCACCCGCACTGTCACTGTGGAGATGTTTGCCTGCGCGCTTTCCGTGCTGTTTATCAGCATGACCACGCAGCGTCCCGAGGATTATATAGACCCAACCACTAAGCTTGGCAACTTCTCCGCCTACTCCGACGCGCTGAAGCGCAACCTGGACAATGACAAGAAGTTCACCATCATCATGCTTAACATAGGCAACATAAGTTCTATACAATCCATGATCGGCTATGACTCGCTGAAATCACTGCTTACGCGCACCGCAAACAGGCTTGACAAAATAGACAGGGAGCTTAAAAGCCGCGCCGATTTGTATTTTCTTGACAGCGGCCGCTTCCGCGTGATACTTCAGGGCAAAAACCGCATAAAGGCAGAGGCGTTCGCCGAGGCGGTAAACAGCGCGTTCAGCCGCACAATCGCCGAAAACGAGCTTTCGCTTACCATAATCGCCCATGTGTGCATTGTACACTGCCCCGAGGATACGGCAGACTTCAAGCTGCTTTCCACCTTCGGCGCAAGCTTCCATGAGAACGTAAAGGTAAGGGCAACAGTGCTTAAGGCAAGCGAGATTATGCGCAACCAGCAGATGGACCTGATGAGCAATATTGACGAAATAATAGAAAAAGCGCTTAAAAACCGCAGCTTTAAGGTTTACTATCAGCCGATATTCTCTGTGGAAAAGCAGAAGTTCACCACCGCCGAGGCGCTGCTGCGCCTTATAGATGACGAGTACGGCTTTATTCCGCCCGATGTGTTTATAACGGCAGCCGAGAAAAGCGGCGCAATTCACCGCATAGGCGACTTTGTTCTGGACGAGGTTTGCCGCTTTATCGCAAGCGACAGCTACAAAAAGCTTGGTCTTGACTACATAGAAATCAACCTGTCCGTTGCGCAGTGTATGCACGGCGACCTTGCGGACAAGGTGCTTGAAACGCTTAAAAAGCACGGCGTGCGCAGCGACCAGATAAACCTTGAAATAACCGAAACCGCCGCAAGCTACGCGCAAAACGTAATGCGCAGCAACCTTGACAAGCTTTCATCGGCGGGCATAAGCTTCTCTTTGGACGATTACGGCACGGGCTACTCCAATATGCGCCGCGTTGTGCAGCTTCCGCTTAAAATCATCAAGCTTGACAAATCCTTTGTGGACGAGCAGGCCAACCCCAAAATGTGGTGCGTGCTTGAAAACACCGTAAAGATGATAAAGGATATGGATATGGAAATAGTGGTTGAGGGCGTTGAAACCGCCGATATGGCGGACAAGTTCTCCGCGATAAACTGTGACTTTATACAGGGCTACTACTTCTCAAAGCCTATCCCCGAAAACGATTTTGTGGAGTTTATCTCCAACGCGCAGAAAAACGCATAAGTACAGAAAGGAACTGAAAAAATGCCAAACGGACGCTATGGCGAGTTCGGCGGGCAGTACGTCCCCGAAACGCTTATGACAGAGCTTATCAACCTTGAAAAGGCGTATGAGTTCTACAAAAACGACCCCGACTTCAGCAGGGAACTTACACAGCTTTTCAACGAGTATGCGGGCAGACCATCTCTGCTGTACTATGCAGAGAAAATGACAAAGGACCTTGGCGGCGCAAAAATCTACTTCAAGCGCGAGGACTTAAACCACACAGGCTCGCACAAAATCAACAACGTGCTTGGTCAGGCGCTGCTTGCAAAGAAAATGGGCAAGACCCGTATCATCGCAGAAACAGGCGCTGGTCAGCACGGCGTGGCTTCCGCCACCGCCGCAGCGCTGCTTGGACTTGAGTGCGAGGTTTTTATGGGCGAAGAGGATACAGTGCGTCAGGCGCTTAACGTCTACCGCATGAAGCTTCTTGGCGCAAAGGTAAACGCCGTAACAAGCGGCACAAAGACCCTTAAGGACGCCGTAAACGAGGCCATGTCCGACTGGTGCAAGCGTACACATGATACGCTTTATGTGCTTGGCTCGGCAGTGGGACCCCACCCGTTCCCCATGATAGTGCGCGATTTTCAAAGCGTTATCAGCCGCGAGGCAAGGGCGCAGATACTTGAAGCAGAGGGCAGGCTTCCAACCGCAGTTATGGCGTGCGTAGGCGGCGGAAGCAACTCTATCGGTATGTTCACCTGCTTTGTAAACGACAAGGACGTTCGCCTTATCGGCTGCGAAGCCGCAGGCAGGGGCGTTCACACAGGCGAAACCGCCGCAACCATCGCAACAGGCTCGCAGGGCGTGTTCCACGGCATGAAGTCGCTGTTTTGCCAGAACGAGTTTGGTCAGATTGCGCCTGTATATTCCATTTCCGCCGGTCTTGACTACCCCGGAATAGGTCCCGAACACGCATATCTGCACACCAGCGGCAGGGCGGAATATGTTCCCGTAACAGACGATGAAGCAGTTGACGCATTTGAGTATATCGCCCGCACAGAGGGCATAATCTGCGCCATAGAAAGCGCACACGCGGTTGCGCATATCATGAAGCTTGCGCCCACCCTCAGCAAGGACGATATCATTATATGCTGTCTGTCGGGCAGAGGAGATAAGGACGTTGCCGCAATTGCAAGATACAGAGGAGTTGATTTGCATGAATAAGTTAAGAGAAGCGTTCACCAAAAACAGCAAGACCGTTATCGGCTTTATGACCGCAGGCGACCCCACGTTTGAAGCAAGCGTACAGAATGTCCTTGCCCTTGCCGAGGGCGGCGCGGATATCATAGAAATAGGCATTCCTTTCTCCGACCCAATAGCAGAGGGCGCTATTATCCAGCAGGCAAATATACGCGCGCTTAAAAACGGAATGACCACCGACAAGGCGTTTGAGCTTGTAAGAAAGGTACGCGAGAAAATCGACACGCCCATATGCCTTATAACATACCTCAACCCTGTGTTCAAGTACGGCTATGACAGCTTTTTCAAGGAGTGCGCAGACAGCGGCGTGGACGGAATTTTCGTCCCCGATATGCCGTATGAGGAGCGCCCCGAGGCGGCAGAATACGCCCAAAAGCACGGCATTTGCATAATTCCCCTTGTAGCGCCCGCAGAGCCGGCAAGGATAAAGGCAATTGCAGAAAGCGCCAATGGCGACGGCTATGTATACGTTGCAAGCGCAATCAGCGACGAGGGTCTTACCGAGGACAGCAAGGCAGAGCTTAAAGCCGTTATTGACGAGGCCAGAAAATACACCGACCTGCCCATGGCAGTGTGGTTTGGCATACACACGCCGAAGGAAGCAAAGCGCGTTGCAGAGATAGCGGACGGCGTTATCGTTGAAAGCGCCGCTGTGGAGCTTGTAACCAAGCACGGAGAAAAAGCCGCTCCCTACATTGCCGAGTTTATCGAGCAGATGAGAACCGCGCTTGATAATATGTAATTTTGCGGAAATAAAATTACGGCTTCGCCAAATTGGTGAAGCCGTTTTTGTTTTGCATATCCACAATCAGCCGATTCACTGCCCTAAATCAAAAGTAGCCATACTTCTTGCGCTTTGCCACAAGGAATATCGCAGTAAGTATCAGCGCCATTATCTCGGCGGCGATTATCGCGGCGAAAATTCCGTCAACGTCCCATATAAGCGGCAGCAGGAACAGCGCGGCAAGCTGGAATACAAGCGTCCTTAAAAACGAAATCATCGCTGAAACCGCACCGTTGTTGAGCGCAGTGAAAAATGCCGAGCCGTAAATATTAAATCCGCACAGCAGAAAGGATATCGAGAATATCATAAATCCGCGCAGCGTAAGGTCAAACAATGCTTTGTCATAGCCTGCAAAAAGCATGGTAAGCGGGTAAGCAAGGGCTTCTGCAAGCACCGTCATAGCAACGCCCGAAATTCCGATTATCACAAGGCTTTTGCGCAGCAGACTTTTAAGCTGCGCCCTGTTCTGCGCGCCGTAATTATATCCCACTATCGGCGCAGAGCCTATTGAATATCCTATAAACGCCGCAATGAAAATAAAGTTGATATACATGATTACGCCGTATGCGGAAACTCCGTCCTCTCCTGCATACTGCATAAGCTGATAATTGTACAGCATACTTACAAGTGAGGAGGAAATATTGCTCATCAGCTCAGAGGAGCCGTTTGCGCTTGCTTTAAGCAGCGGTATTGCTTCAAGCCGCGTCATGTGAAATCTTAAAATGCTTGGATTATTTCTTGCAAAGTAAAGGAACGGCAGAAATCCGCCTACGCACTGGCTGATAACCGTAGCAATTGCGGCGCCACCTATTTTCCAGTCAAACACTGCCACAAACAGCAGATCAAGCACAATATTCATCACGCCCGCCGCTACCGTGACATAAAGACCAAGCTTCGGCTTTTCAGCAGTGATAAGGAAACTTTGAAACGCGTTTTGAAGCATAAACGCGGGAGTGCCTATAAGCACTATCCTGCCGTAAGTCACGCAGTACGGCAGCATGGCGTCTGTTGCGCCAAGCAGCCTTGCCACAGGCTCTATAAATATAATTCCCGCCACGGCAAGAATAACGCCCGCAACTATATCAAGTATTATAATCATGGAGAAATAGCGGTTTGCACGGTCGTTATCATGCTCGCCCAGAGTTTTGGACACCAGCGCAGAGCCGCCCGCGCCAAGCATAAAGCCAACCGCGCCAAGCATCATAATAAACGGCATGATAAGATTAAGCGCGGCAAACGGCGTTTTTCCAACGAAATTTGATACGCAAAGTCCGTCCACAACTCCGTAAACAGATGTAAAAATCATCATAACAACGGACGGTATAACAAACCTTATCAGCTTTTTGTAGGTGAAATTATCGGAAAGCTTAATTTCCTGCACCATATCAACCCCTTTGCATAATAAAAGCGCCCAAAAGCAGGCTCTCCTTGCAGAGCCGATTTCCGAGCGCACTCGACATCTTTTCAACTGTTCCGCTGCGGCGGACAGTTCTCCGATGACCTATGTTCAAACAGCAACTAGTATAACATATATAACTTAGGCAAGATGTCCCCCGCCTCTTAGGCGGCGGGTTCCATTTACCATTCAGTAGGGGATACAATCCCCTACTGAATGGCAGGTTGGCAAAGCCAACCCTTGCCACGTTAAATGACGGGGCAAGCCCCTTATTGAATTATAATTGTCAATAGCAAAATATGGTTTTTGAGGGTTATTCTGTGTGCAAATAGTCTTGCCAATTTAGAGCGGTGGGGTACATCTGCCTTATGCGCTCCTCTTGCTCGGGCAGCGAGTTTCCGCAGCGCTCCTGTCCTTTGGTAGATACTCGCGCGTAGCCGTATATCATGGCTCGCCCCCCTCTTTCTTTTGCTTCTTCCCGCGACCATCGGGAAGCCCGCTAGGCTCCAGCACCATCGCCCCGTCCTTGCGCTTACCCTGCGTTTTCGGCTGGACTACTACTTCGTAGCCGAGTTTGTCGAGCCATTCGGCGAACATATCCGCAGACATCTTTCCTTCCAGACGGTTATTAACACCTTTTTGCGAAGCATATCCGAGCATTTTTGCAAGGATTGTTTGATTTATGCCTCGTTCGCTCAAAATTGTTTTTATAATATTTTTTGTGTCCATCATTTTCACCCCTCAACGATTTTCTTTATTGTGCCACGGTTTCGGACTTTTGTCAACCCTTTTTTGAAAATTTTTTATTCAAGGGACTAAGCAGCCCCTACGGGGCAGAGCCGGAACACCCCCGGGGTAGGGTGCGGACATGGGCGCGCGTCCTCTCTCCCTTGCCGCTCTGCGCGTTGACGGTAATATCTGCCGTCCGGAGAATAGTACCTGTCCGCATACGGAATTGATTCGGGGGCATCACGATGGTTATTAAGGCAAAAAGTGAACCGCCCCGCTTTGACAGACAGTACAAAGCGGGGCGGTTTTGCGCGCGGCTGTAAATTTCCCATTATTGCGAAAGGTCAAGCCTGCGCACGGTATCTCTAACCTTAAGCACAAAGGACGGCGAAACAGAAAGCTCGTCAATGCCCATTCTGAGGAATGCTTCGGTAAGCGTTGTATCCGCCGCAAGCTCGCCGCATATACCAATCCATTTGCCATGCTTATGCGCGTTTTGCGCCGACATTTCAATCAGCCGCAGCACCGCCTCATGGTGAGTATCACAAAAACGCTCAAGGCGCGGATTCTGACGGTCGCAGGCAAGAGTATACTGCGTAAGGTCGTTTGTGCCAACGCTGAAAAAATCCGCAAGCTGCGCAAGCCTGTCGCTTATTATCGCCGCAGCGGGTGTTTCAATCATAACGCCAAGCTCCACGCTGTCGGAGTATTCAATTTCCTCTGCGGAAAGCTCTTTTTTTACCTCATCGCAGATGGAGAGAATTTCCTCAAACTCCGCCGCGCTTGTAATCATAGGGAACATTATGCCCAGCCTGCCGTACACCGAGGCTCTGTAAAGCGCCCTTAGCTGCGTTCTGAAAATATCGGGACGCGTAAGGCAAATGCGTATGGCGCGCAGTCCAAGCGCGGGATTTTCCTCCTTTTCCAGCCCGAAATAATCCGCCTGCTTGTCCGCACCGATATCCAGCGTGCGGATTATCACCTTTTTGTTCACCATGCTTTCAAGCACGCGCTTATATACAGAAAACTGCTCCTCCTCGGTGGGGTAGTCGGTGTTTTCAAGATAAAGAAACTCGCTTCTGAACAGACCTATGCCGTCCGCATCGTTAAGCAGCACCGCGCCTATATTGGCGGCGCTGCCTATGTTGGCGTATATGTCAATACGTCTGCCGTCAAGCGTGATGTTTTCCTTGCCCTTAAGCTTTTGCAGCAGTGCTTTCTTTTCCTCATCGTCTGCCTGCTTTTTTCTGTAAGCCGCGATGGTTTCCTCATCTGGATTTGTGATAAAAACGCCGCCAAAGCCGTCTGCAACAGCTATATCTCCGTCCCTTACCGCCGAAAGAAATTCCTCCCCCGCACCGATAATTGCGGGAATATTCATGCTGCGCGCAAGAATTGCCGTGTGCGAATTTGACGAGCCATAGGCGGTGACAAACGCAAGCACCCTGTCCTTGTCAAGAGTTACGGTTTCGCTTGGGGCAAGGTCGTCCGCGCAGATTATCACGCCCTCACCGCCGTTTTCGCCCGTGCTTCCGCCGCCGCAAAGGCACGCTATAATCCTGTTGGAAATATCGCGCACGTCCGCAGCGCGCGCCTGCATATAGCTGTCCTGCATTGCCGCAAGCATGGCGGCGAAGTTATCCGCAGTTACCGCAACCGCATACTCCGCATTGACGCTTTCGCTGTTGATTTTTTCAGCAACACTGTCGTTATAGTCCTCGTCCTCAATCATCATCATGTGGATTTCAAAAATCTGCGCGGTTGCCTCGCCAAGTTCTACAAGAGCCTTTTCGTGTATCTCGTGAAGCTCGTTAAGCGCAGCCTGCTTTGCAGCCGAAAACCGCTGAAACTCGTCTGCGGGATTATCAACCTTAACCCGTCTTACACGCATATCCTGCCGCCTGAACACCGAAATCTTACCTATCGCAATTGCGCCGTAAACGCCTTTTCCACTGAATTTTTCCATATATCTTCCCCGTCTGAAATCATTTGCCGCTTTCCTGCGCAATCAGAGATTAGCCTCTAAAAACTCCCGCATTGCCTTTTCCGAAGCCGCTTCATCGCCGCCCTCTATCGTTACGGTAACCGTATCGCCGCATTTTACGCCAAGCCCCATAAGCGCCATAAGCTTTGCCGCGCCCGCCGTTTTTCCGTCCTTTGTTATGCTGATATCGCTGTCAAGCGCCTTTGCCGCTTTTGCAAGCATACCTGCGGGTCTTGCGTGTATGCCAAGCTTGTCCTTGATTGTATAGGTGAATTGTTTCATTTTCTTTATCCCCTTTATTCTATTTTCATGATTTCTTCCCCTGCCGAAATTTTCCCCTGCGCCGTCAGACGCACTGCGGAATAATCCTCCGTATTGCAGATAATCATGGGCGTGGTCAGCTTATAGCCTGCGCTCCTTATTCCCTCAATATCAAAGCTGATAAGCAGGTCGCCGCGCTTTACACGCTGACCGTCCGCAACGTGCGCTTCAAAATATTTTCCGCCAAGCTTTACCGTATCAATGCCGATATGAAGCAGTATCTCGCAGCCCTCATCGGATACGATATTTACCGCGTGCCTTGTGTCAAATACCATTTCCACCCTGCCGCTGCATGGCGAATACAGCTTTCCCTCGGCAGGCTCAACAGCCACGCCCTCGCCAAGCGCCTTTGAGGAAAACGCCTCGTCCTCTACGCTTTCAAGAGTAACTATATCACCGCTCATGTGCGAAAAAATCGCAATTGCCGCACCGCGGTGTTTCGGGGAAGCTTCAGCGGCAGCTTCATGCGCGGCGGCTTCTGAAGCAAGCTCGTCAAGCCTTTCGGCGTCGGGACTGTCCAGAAAATCCTCAAGATTTGATTTCACCACCGAAACCTGCGGTCCGTAAATTATCTGAACCCCGTTTCCCTTGCTTATAACGCCCGAAGCGCCGCTGGCTTTCAGCAGGTCTTCCTGCACAAGCGCGGGATTTCGCACCGTCACCCTCAGTCTTGTGGCGCAGCAGTCCAAATCCGATAAATTCTGCCTGCCGCCAAGCCCTTTCAGGATAAGCACGCTTACCCTGTCAAACGCTTCCTCCGCTCTGCCGCGGTCGTTCATATCCTTGCGGGTGTACAGCTTGGGTTCTTGATTATCCGCTTCCCTGCCGGGAGTTTTAAGGTTAAGCTTTGTAATCATATAGTAGAACACAAGATAATACACCACCGCGTATATCAAACCAACCGCAACAATCCACAGCCAGCCCGTCTTTTCGTTGCCCTGAAGCACGCCGAACAGCACAAGGTCTATCGCGCCGCCCGAAAACGTCATGCCAACGCCTACGTTCAGTATATGCATAAGCATATACGACAATCCCGCAAGCACGCAGTGAACCGCATACATTGACGGCGCAACAAACAGGAACGTAAACTCCAGCGGCTCTGTGATACCCGTAAGCATTGACGTCAGCGCCGCAGAAAGCAGCAAGCCGCCTACCACCTTTTTCTTTTCGGGACGCGCAGCCTTGTACATTGCAAAAGCGGCCGCAGGCAGACCAAATATCATAAACGGGAATTTGCCCGACATAAAGCGCGTTGCGGCAACGGAAAAATGCTGAACCTCATGCGAAGCAAGCTGCGCAAAGAAAATATTCTGCGCGCCCATAACGGTTGCGCCGTCAATAATCAGCGAGCCGCCAAGCTCCGTCTGCCAGAACGGCATATAAAATACATGGTGCAGGCCAAACGGTATCAGCGCACGCTCAATAATTCCATAAATCCATGTTCCGGCATATCCGCTTTCAAGCACAAGCTGTCCAAGCTGCGCAATGCCAAGCTGCACAACAGGCCAGACATAGAACATTATAATGCCCGCCACAAGATACACAACGCTTGTCACAATCGGTACAAACCGCGTTCCGCCAAAGAATGACAGCACCGTGGGAAGCTGAATTTTATAGAACCTGTTATGCAGCGCCGCAACGCCCAAGCCCACAATGATACCGCCAAACACGCCCATTTGCAGCGTGGTTATGCCAAGGGTTTCGGTTGTGGTGTTGGCAGCCATTGCTTCCACACCGCCGTTTGCGGTGATAAGCGCGCTTATGGCGGTGTTCATGATAAGATATCCGATAGCGCCCGACAGCGCGGCAACCTCTTTCTCCTTTTTAGCCATGCCTATGGCAACGCCCATGGCAAACAGCAGCGCAAGGTTGTCAAAAACCACGCTGCCCGTCTTGCTCATTATGTCAAGAACGGTATAAAGCAGACCGCCCTTATAGATTATGTTTGTCAGTCCGTAGGCTTCAAGCGTTGTGGGATTTGTAAAGGAGCTGCCTATGCCAAGCAGAAGTCCCGCAACGGGAAGCAGCGCAATCGGCAGCATAAACGAACGCCCCACGCGCTGCAAAACCCCGAAAATTTTGTCTTTCATATATCTCAACCTCCGTATAATTCAGTTTGCATATAGCATTTGTAAAAAAGCCGATTTAATACAAACCGCAAAAACAAAAAACGCACGGAAAACAAAACACTGTTTCCGTGCGCAAATTTATTATTTTCAGATTATCTGCGGCGTCTGTTTTCCGCCTTGCAGAGATACATATGCCTGTCTGCCGAGTTTATCACGCTTTCCAAATCCGTGTTGGAATTAAACTGCCTTACCGAGAAGCCAACGCTTGCCGATATCTCATACGGCTTGTTTGAGGCGCGGTTGCACTGCTCCACCAAAGAGCGGTACGCGCTTACCCTGTCGATAAGCGTTTTTTCGGTGATGTGTGCGCTTATGCCGATAATGTAAAACTCATCGCCGCCCGCCCTTACGGCGACCTCGCAGCGCTCGTCCGTTATATCGTCAACCGTACCCGCAATGGTCTTTATGGCGAAATCGCCCTCTGTATGCCCGTAGTTATCGTTGATGTGCTTAAGTCCGTCCAAATCAAACACAATTGCATAGCACACGCTGCCGCTGCCTGCTGCTGCGCGCAGCCTGCGCAGGGTGCTTTCCATGCCGCGGCGGTTTTTAAGTCCCGTAAGCTTGTCAATCTCGGAAAAATCCACCAAACGGTTATTGACCCTTATCATCTCAAGGGCATTATTTACATTGCGTATCCAGTTATGCAGCACGCTTGTAGGCTTTACGCGCTGCTCCGCTGTAATCTGAATAACAGCATAGCCAAGCGTGTCGCGCTGAAAATGCACGGGGATAAAATAGAACACCTGCGGCTTTTCATAACGCTCATAAAGCGCGGGGTGCATTAGCCTTGTGCTGAACGCCGCCCTGTCGTCATCGCAGTGGAAGCACACAGCGCCCTCCTCCGATATACGCTGATACGGTATGGAAACAATGTTTGTACGCATTGTCTGCGGATAACCGCTTACAAGCGGCTTATCGGATTCAAGCCAGTTGCGGCGCAGGCAAAGATAAAAATGGTCAAACGGACTTATAAGATAGGTCTGGGTATTTATCTTGCCAAGACATTCCTCGGGATTTCTGGATTCCGTCAGCGCCTCAAGCATATAGCTTTCCGTAAGGCGGGCAATGTCCTCGTTGTTTCTGATATCCTCGCCGTCATAGTCGCGGTTGCGGCGGTAAAGCGACGAACCCACGGAGGCAATAAGCTGCTTGTAATCAATATGACAGCCGCAGCTTAAGCCGATTATAAGATTATCCGTTATATCCGCTTCCTCGGCGCAAACGCTTTCATCGGGCTGAAGCAGCATTCTTATGCGGTCAATCGCACGCGCCGCCATGCCCGCGTTGTCGGGTGCAAAGGTGGTTATGCTTACCCTGTTCAGCAGCGCCTCCTGAGAAGCGTCATAGCCTGTTACAACAACCTGTTCCGGCACGGATATTCCACCCTCTGCAAGACGGTTTGCAAGACCAATCGCCATGTGGTCGCTTGCGCATATCACAGCGTCAGGCATGGCAAGCTCTCCAGAAATTATCCTGTCGGCAAGCGCCGCACCCGAGGTATACCAGAAATCGCCGTAAAACACCTTACCCTCTGTTTGGATATCGTGCCGCGCGCACTCATCAAGAAAACCGCCAAGCCGCTTATCCTCAACGCCGTCATTCTGCGCGCCCGCAAGGAAATACAGATTTCTGCACTTATGTACATCTATAACATGGCGCGTTATCATGCCAAACGGCAGCGCGTCATCGGTATAGACGGTTTCATAACCGTCCATGGGCATATCAAGGCAGATAACAGGCTTTGTGCATTTGCGCCTTATAAGGTCGCGCACATGGTCAAAAAGCGAGGTATCGCCCATCGCTATAAACGGAAGCGATACCACCACAACCGCGTCAAGCAGGTCAAAATCAATAAGCTCCAGAATATTGAACTCCGCGTGGAGATAGTCCTTAAATTTGTGCGTTGCGTCCACAAGCGGTGAAAATACGGCAAGGTTATAGCCGTACTTTTCACAGCGGGCAATCAGTCCGTCAAGCACACGGCTCTGATATATATTTTCAGGACAATTCATTATACAGCCGATAAGCCTGCGCTTTTCCATTACAAGATATCTCCCTCCGCACAAACAGGCAAAGCACCTTCTTTGCCGTATACTGACATTTTACCACATTGTCAGCATTTTGTCAACAGCGGAATAAAGTCACCGCCCGTTTGAAAAGCTTTGGTTTTAGTTTGGGTTTGTATAAATTCATTGTATAATTTTTCTCCTTTCATTGAAA
>CAZLBL010000017.1:22008-31219 GCA_964557825.1 uncultured Ruminococcus sp. | reverse complement strand
TTTGCCTTTGGTGCCTTGGAGCGCAGCGGAAAGGAATGGTCATAAATATGAAAAAATTAGCGGTTATGGCGATATCTCTTTTCACAATGCTGTGCCTTTCGGTAACTGCCTTTGCGGATTACGGCGGCGGCTCGGGCGGAGGCATAGACGCGGGCGTTATTGTTGGTGGCATAATCCTTGGCGTAATTGTGGCGATTGTTGTGATGATGGTGCATAAGGGCAAGCTTAAAAGCGTAAAAATGCAGCACGCAGCGGCAAACTACATAAAACAGGGCAGTATGAAGGTTACCGAATCGCGGGAAATATATCTCTACAAAAAGGTTGACCGCACAGAAAAACCACAGAACAACAACTGACGGTGATTTATCAATAAGCTGAAGCGGCTTTGCGGATTGCAGAGCCGCTTTTTTGTTATGCACCGCGTTTTTCTGAAAATCTTCCCGCGTTTTCATGCTGTTTTCACAATTATGGTTTATACTCTCTATATCGGATAAAACAGTACAACCTTTATGTATGGATATATGAGGAGAATATAGATGAGCATAAGCTTCAGAACGCTTGCCGCGGTCTGCTCGGTGGCAATGTCGCTTAATACAGGCTGCGCGGCAAGGGACAGCGCAGGCAGTGCCGACAGCGTGGGTACGGCTTCGGTGTTTGATATGGGCGGCAGCGGCGCGCAGCTTCCTGTTCCCCCTGAACAGCCGCAGCCAGAGGAATTTGTTCCCGCCGATAAAGCGGACGGAGCGATTACCTTTTACAGCGACAGCATAGGCGCAAGCGGCGGCGTGCAGGTTGAGGGCAGCGCGGCGGTGATAAGCGCGGGCGGCGTGTACCGCGTTTCGGGCGGGTGCGATAACGGGCAGATAAAGATAACCGCCGCCGACAGCGTAACGCTTATCCTGGACGGCGTTGACCTTTCCGCGGAGGGCGGCGCGATAGAAAGCGCGGGCGGCGGTCTGGTGATTTCGCTTGCAGAGGGTACGCACAACAGGATAAGGTGCAGCGGCGCTTACGGACTTTACAGCGCGGAGGATATCACCATAAACGGCAGCGGCAGCCTGCTTGTAAAAAACAGCGGCGGCAGCGCGCTGGAAAGCGGCGGCGACATAAAGCTGTGCGGCGGCGAGATAAGCCTTGCGGCGCGCGGCGACGGCATTGTAAGCGCGGGCGATATCCTTGCGGCAGAGGGCAGCGTTACGGTTTCAAGCGGGGGTGACGGAATACGCGCAGACAGCGCGGGCAGCCTCAGCGTTACTGGCGGCTCTCTTGCGGTTACCTCGGCTTATGATTGTGTGCAGACGCGCGGCAGCGTGTTTATCAGCGGGGGCAGCGTTAAGCTTAACAGCGGCGGCGGCAGTACGGCGCTTATCTTCAGCGACAGCGGCGGCAGATATTTAAGCGCAAGGCACGGCGGATATTCAACCGATGGAAGCTGTGAGTTTGATTTTTCCGAGCTTTCCTCGGGCGATGGCAGCTCCGCGGGAAGCAAAAAGGGTATACGCGCGGACGGATATATCAGCATAAGCGGCGGCAGCACGGAGATTTCCTCGGCGGACGATTGTATTTATGCAAGGCGCGATATCCGCGTTGACGGCGGGGAGCTTTCGCTTTCCTCGGGCGATGACGGTATCCATTCCGATGGCGGAGTTTCCGTTTTAAGCGGAAGCGTTTCGGTAGAAAACAGCTATAATTCCATAGAGGGCATGACGGTAGAGATAGGCGGCGGCAGGGTTTCGCTTAACTCCCGCAGAAGCGCGGTGGTGGCGGCAGGCGGAACGGATATTGCGCAGTCTGCGGCGGCTGACGCCTCGGGACGCTATGTAAGCGTTTCGGGTGGAGATGTGGTTATAAACGCGGGCGGCAGCGGAATAGATTCGGGCGGCTCGGCGGCTGTAAGCGGCGGCTCGCTTACGGTATATTCGGGCGATGAGGATTATTTCGGCTCGGTAGACCACAGGGATTATTTTGCGCTTAGCGGCGGCGTTTTTGCGGCGTTCGGCTCGGACGGCGCAACCAAGGCGCCGAATTTTCTGTCAAGACCCTGCGTTTCGGTGCTTGCGGAAATAGCGGCGGGCAGCGTTGTTGAAATAACGGACAGCGCGCAGGAGGTTTTGTTTTTCTCAGCGCTTCCGCGTCCGTGCAGCACGCTTATGTTCTCATCTGAAAAGGTTACGGTGGGCGAAAAGTATTTTGTGTATGTTGACGGCGTACTGCAAAACACCGTTACCGCGCTTGACGGCATAAGCGGCGACGGCCCCAGCGGCAGGGTTACGGGTATATTTGATTCGCTAGGCGGCGGCGCGGATAACAGGGACGAAATAAGCGCCTGATATTATGGTATTGGACTGTGAAACAGTTCGCAAGGCTGCGGACTGTTTCACAGTCTTTTGTATTTTTGCACAAAAAAGCTGCTGAAAGTTCGTTAAAAATATTACTTTACAAAATCGCTTTTTTTACTTAAAATAATAGTAGGATTTTAACTCGGGAAAGGCAGTGTTATCATGATAAAAAAAGCGGTTACAATGAGCGATATAGCAAAAGTAATGAACGTAAGCACCGTTACCGTATCAAAGGCGCTTGGCGACCGTGACGGCGTAAGCGAGGAGCTTCGCGAACGCATAAAGCAGAAGGCAACCGAGATGGGCTATCGTATGCACACGGGCGGCAGGGGCGTTCACGACGGGCTTAGCTATAATATAGGCATTGTTGTGGCGCGCCATTTTATAGGCGACGCAAGCTCGTTCTACTGGGTGGTTTACCGCCATATTGTGGAAATGCTTCAGACGCAGAATTTCTACGGAATGCTTGAGGTGATAAACGACGCGGAAAGCGGCGAGGCGGAAATCCCGAACTCTGTACTGGACAAAAAGGTGGACGGTCTTATCGTGCTTGGACAGTTTGCGGACAGCTATGTTCAGCGCCTTATGAGCTACGGCCTGCCCACGGTTTTCCTGGATTTCTACGGCAGCCGCGAGGAGGCAGAGGCGGTGCTGTCGGATAATTTCTACGGCGCGTATATGCTTACAAGCCACCTTATCGCAAACGGCCACAGAAAAATCGGCTTTCTTGGCAGCATAAGCAGCACATCAAGCATTCAGGACAGATATCTTGGCTACTACAAGGCGCTGCTTGAAAACAGGATACCCCTGCGGCAGGACTGGGTGATAAGCGACCGTTCCAACGAAAGCGATATCTTCCCCGAATTTACGCTTCCCGCAGATATGCCTACCGCCTTTGTGTGCAACTGCGACGAAACCGCCTACAAGCTTGTAAATCAGCTTAAGGCGGCGGGATATTCCATTCCCGATGATGTTTCGGTGGTGGGCTACGATAACCATATATATTCCACAATCAGTATGCCAAGAATTACCACCATTGATGTAAACAGCCGCGTTATGTCGGCGGAGGCGGTGGATATAATCCTGCACAAAATCCGCGACGGCAGCTACAAGCGCGGAAGAACCCTTGTGACAGGAAAGCTTGTGCGCCGCGAAAGCGTGAAAAACCTTAATGAAGATAAAATCTGAAAAATATTTAATTTTCCCTTGACAAATCGTTTTGGTTGTGGTATACTTATAAAGCCGCTTGTGCAGGGTTTTAAGCATTTTTGCGCCCTGGCGCAGCGAGTCTGATAAAAATGAGGTAAAAAATATGTACGCAGTAATCGAAACAGGCGGAAAGCAGTACCAGGTTAAAGAGGGCGATATCCTTTTTATCGAGAAGCTTGAGGCCGAGGGCGAAATCACATTCGACAAGGTTATCATGGTAGGCAAGGACGACGGCGTTACCGTTGGCGCTCCCTATGTTGACGGCGCAAGCGTTAAGGCTACTCTCCTGAAGAATGGCAAGGCTAAGAAAATCACAGTGTTCACCTACAAGCCCAAGAAGCACATCAAGAGAAAGATGGGTCACAGACAGCCTTACAGCCAGGTAAGAATTGAAGCTATCAACGCATAATGCTTAAAGCGGTTTTCTATAAGGGCGCGGGCGGATTTACGGGCTTCAGCATAAGCGGTCACGCGGGGTACGGCACAGAGGGTAACGATATCGTCTGTGCGGCGATAACCTCCGCAGTGGAGCTTACCTGCAACACCGTGACGGAGTTTTTCGGCGCTGAAGCGTGTGCAGAGGTTTTTGAGAACGAGGTAAGACTTACCCTCGGCAAGCCTGATGTGCCGTCGCAGCAGCTTATCGCGTCGCTTTGCGCGCATATTGAGAATATCGCGCGGGAGCATAAGAAAATAAGGCTTGAAATCAAATAACAGGAGGATAACATAATGATTAGATTAGGTTTACAGTATTTCGCACATAAAAAGGGCGCAGGCTCTACCAAGAACGGCCGTGATTCTGAGTCCAAAAGACTTGGCGTAAAGCGCGCTGACGGTCAGTTTGTACTGGCAGGCAACATTCTTGTAAGACAGCGCGGCACACATATCCACGCAGGCAATAACGTAGGCATCGGTTCTGATGATACACTGTTCGCTCTGGTAGACGGCACAGTTAAGTTTGAGCGTCTTGGCAGGGATAGAAAGCAGGTTAGCGTCTACGCTGACTGATAACCTTTACGGTAACAGCATAAGGCGGATTGCTACGATCCGCCTTATTTCTTGTTTAGGCAGCAGCGCGCGTTGGTTTTCCAAGCGGCGTATTTCAGGCAGGATTTCAGGCAGAATAACAGCAGAGTGAAAGGCAGGGGAGTGCAATGTTTGTTGATAAGGTTGAGATATCCATAAAGGCGGGCAACGGCGGCAACGGCGCGGTTTCGTTCCACAGGGAGAAGTATATAAACGCGGGCGGTCCCGATGGCGGCGATGGCGGCAAGGGTTCGGACATTGTGTTTCAGGCGGACGACAACCTGTCCACGCTGATAGACTTCCGCTATAAGAAGAAATATGTTGCCCCCGATGGCGAGAACGGCGGCGCGCGCCGCTGCTCCGGAAAATCCATGGAGCCTACGGTTATCCGCGTTCCGCGGGGTACAATAGTAAAAGACGCGCACACGGGCAGAATAATGGCGGATATATCCGATGACGAGCCTGTTGTTGTTGCGCGCGGCGGCAGGGGCGGCAAGGGAAATCAGCATTTTGCAACGCCCACGCGCCAGATTCCGCGCTTTGCAAAGCCGGGATATCCGGGCGAGAAATTTGACGTGGTGCTTGAGCTTAAGCTGCTTGCGGACGTTGGGCTTGTGGGATTTCCAAATGTGGGAAAATCCACGCTTATCAGCGTTGTAAGCGCGGCAAAGCCCAAAATTGCAAACTACCACTTCACAACGCTTACCCCCGTGCTTGGCGTTGTAAAGCGGGGCGAGCGCTCGTTTGTAATGGCGGATATCCCTGGACTTATCGAGGGCGCAAGCGAGGGCGTGGGTCTTGGTCATGCGTTTCTGCGCCATGTGGAGCGCTGCCGTCTGATTGTCCATGTGGTGGACGTTTCGGGAATTGAGGGAAGAAATCCCATAGAGGATTTTGAGAAAATCAATCTGGAGCTTGCAAATTTCTCCGAGGAGCTGGCGCAGAGCCCGCAGATTGTCGCGGCAAACAAAAGTGACATGGCGACCGAGGAGCAGATTGAGGAGTTCCGCAAATTTATTGAGGGCAAGGGTTTGAAGTTTTTCACAATTTCCGCCGCAACCACGCAGGGCACTGACGCGCTTATGGACTGCGTTGTTGAGGAGCTGGACAAGCTTCCGCCCGCAAAGCGGTTTGAGGTTCAGCCGCTTACGCTGGAGGAGCTGGCGCTTATGGAAACCGAGAAGCACAGCTTTAAGGTGGAAAAAATTGACGATGTTTATGTTGTTGACGCGGAATGGCTTGCCCCAATCCTTATGACGGTGAATATGGAGGACTACGAAAGCCTTCAGTATTTTCAGCGCGTTCTGCGCTCCAGCGGTATAATTGACGAGCTTGAGCGGCAGGGTATTCAGGAGGACGACCTTGTTTCCATATTCGATTTTGAGTTCAACTATGTAAGATAAGGTGAGCTTTTATGGATTTGAAAGGTATTTTTTCGCGCAGCGTTGAACGCTCCACGGCGGGCAGCCGCGAAACCTCGCAGCGCGTGATTTCTATGCTGAAGCAGGGAAAGAGCGCTTTTTATTTCGGCGATGAGTGCGTTACCCCCGCGCTGCTGGAAAAGGCGGGCTTTAAGGTTACGGCGCTTATTACGGACGAATACAGGGCGAAGCAGAGCGGCGCAGGCTATTCGGCGGCGTTTGCGCTTCCTGCAGACGGCGCGTTTGACGTTATCTGGCACAGCGGCGGCGCGCAGCTTCAGCCTGCACAGCAGGCGCTTGCGGGACTGCGGCAGCACTGCCTGCGCGGCACAAGGCTTGTTTTCCGCGCGCTGTGCTGGCTTATCGACCCCTCGCCCGACACAAAAAGCTACTGCAAAAAGCGGTTTGGCTTTATAGAGCCGCTTGACGCGGTGCTGTACACCGCAAAGCAGGCAGGCTTTACGGTGGAGGATTTCTATATTTCCCCAAGAAGCGACTGGACGGAGAACCTTTACAAGCCGCTGCTTAAGGCGGCGGAGGAGTATTCGCAGACCGTTGGCGGCGAGGCGCTTGCGGGCATTAACGAGTTGAAAAAGGAAGCCGATATGTTTCAGCTTCACTGTGAGGAATACAGCTACGTCTATTACATATTGAAAGGTTGATTTTTATGGCTCTTACCGAAAGGGAAGCGTCCCAATACAGCCCAAATGTACTTGCCTTTTACGGCGACAGCGTGTATGAGCAGCTTGTGCGCAGGCAGGTGGTTCTTCGCGGAAGCACAAACGCGGGCAGGCTGCATGACCTTGCGGTAAAGCAGGTGCGCGCCTCCTACCAGTGCGGGGCGGTTTCCGTGATAGAGCCTATGCTTACCGAGAAGGAGGCGGATATCCTGCGGCGCGGCAGAAACGCGGGCGGCATATCCGTTCCCAAAAGCGCAAAGCCCTCTGAATATCGCAGGGCAACCGCGCTTGAGGCGCTGTTTGGCTATCTTGAGCTGACAGGGCAGCACGACAGGGTGGAGCAGCTTTTCAATGAAATTTGTAAAGCGCTGCCTGTTGAAGAATAAGAGCGTTCCCGCTCCGCTGACAGGCGGCAGAACGGAGCGTATATATGGGAAAGAAGCGGCGTTCGGCATTGGCTGAGTGGGCGGCGGATATCGCGGTGATTTTGCTTGCGGCGGTGATTTTTTCGGTGGGCGTGGTGTGCTTTATCTCGCCAAACGATATCGCCCCAGGCGGCGGAACGGGCGCGGCGATAATCCTGTCAAGGCTTACGGGGCTTCCTTTGGGAACGCTTATCGCGGCGGTGAATATCCCGCTGATTATCGCGGGCTTTGTGCTGCTGCCAAAGAAAATGATGATAAAAACGCTGATTTCCGTTGCGCTGATAACCGTTATGACGGATTGCGCGCTTGCCGATATTCCCGTTTACAGGGCGGACGGCGGCAGCGGCATACTTGCGGCGGTGTTCGGCGGCGTGCTGCTTGGCGCGGGAGTTGGGCTTACCTATGCAAGGGGCGCAACCTCGGGTGGAACGGATATAATCGCAAAGATAATCAGCCGCTTCAGACCCGATTTAAGGCTGGGCGGCATACAGCTTGCCGCAGACGGTATCATTATCGCGGCGGGGCTTGCGGTGTTTGGCAACATCAATGCGGCGCTGTATGCGGTGATTTCGGTGTATGTGCAGTCAAGGTTTGTGGATATGCTGGTATACGGCGGGCAGGAAAGCAGGCTGCTTATGATTTTCTCGGATATGCCAGAAACGCTGTCGCAAAGGCTGCTGGGCGCGGATTTCGGCGTTACGCTGCTTTATGGCGAGGGCGCGTACAGCGGCGAGGAAAAGCGCGTGCTGCTTACCGCAGTGTACAAAAGCGACTACCGCGAGCTGCGCCGCATTGTAAAACAGACCGACCCCGCCGCATTTATGATAGTTGCAAGCGCGGGAGAGGTTTTCGGCAACGGCTTTCAGCCGCTGGATTAGAGCGAAGCTTACAAACAGGTTAATAATTGCCTTAAGGGCGTTGACAATTTACTTTAATAAAGGAGATAAAAGGCTATGTCAGGACATTCAAAATGGAGCACCATCAAGCGCAAGAAGGGTGAAAAGGACGGCGCAAGGGCAAAGGTATTCACCAAAATCAGCAGGGAGATACTTGTGTGCATTAAGGAAACAGGCAGCGCAGACCCCGCCAACAACGCGAAGCTTGCAACGCTTATCCAAAAAGCAAAATCCAACAATATCCCCAACGATAACATAGACCGTCTGCTTAAAAAAGCCGCAGGCGGCAGTGAGAAGAACGACTACGAAAACTGCGTTTATGAGGGCTATGGACCTAACGGCGTTGCGGTTATAGTTGAGTGCCTTACCGACAACAGAAACCGCACCGCGGGCGAAATCCGCCATTATTTCGACAAATGCGGCGGCAACATGGGCGCAACCGGCTGTGTTGGCTTTTTGTTCTCGCTTAAGGGCATTATCGTTATCGACAACGAGGACGGCGATATTGATGAGGACAAGGCAATGGAGGATATCCTTGAAAGCGGCGCTGATGATTTCAGCTTTGAGGACGGCTGCATTGAGATAACCGCCGACCCCGCAGAGGTGGGCAATGTTGCAGAAGCGCTTCGCGGCATGGGCTACAACGTGGTTTCCGCCGAGGCGGAGCAGGTTCCCTCTACATACACAACGCTGACCGACGAGGACCATCTGAAAAAGATGAACCTGCTGCTTGAACTGCTTGACGACAACGATGATGTTCAGAATGTATGGCATAACTGGGACGAAGAGTAAAAGTCAGACCGGCGATAAAGCAGCAGCCGGCACTTTCTCGCCAGTCTGCAAATTTTTTCAAAACAGCATATTGCGGCGAAATCTGCTAATAATAATTCTGCGTGGAAGCACGCGAAAAGAATTGTTTTAAGGAGAAAAAGCTATGCTTAGAAAATTTGCTTGTCTGTCGGCGGCGGCAGCGGCAGCAGCGGTGCTGTCTGTTTCGGCTTTTGCCGCAAACGGCGGCGTTGTGGGCAATGTTGTCGGCGCGGGCGAGAATATAGTAAACGATGTTGTGGGCGCGGGCGAGGATATTGTTGACGATGTTGCGGACGCCGTAACAGGCGACAATAACGGCACAAACGGCGGTACAGCCAACGGCGCAACAAACGGCGGCACTACAAATGGCACAACTAACGGAACTACAAGCGGCACAACTAACGG
>CAZLBL010000017.1:0-21908 GCA_964557825.1 uncultured Ruminococcus sp. | reverse complement strand
GGCACAACTAACGGAACTACAAGCGGCACAACTAACGGCACTACAAATGGTACAACTAACGGAACTACAAGCGGCACTACAAACAAGCCGCAGAACCCTGCAACAGCAGACCCGTTCAGCTTTGCGGCGGTGGCTGCAATGGCGCTTGCAGGCGCGGGTCTTGCTTTGTCCGCACGCAAGGACGATTAAGCTTTGTAAGTTAAATTAGGTTATAAGCTGCGCTCCCGAGAGGTTTTCGGGAGCGTTTTTCCGTTGTTGGGTAAAAAATTATTTGATTTGCCTAAAAATAAGCTTAACTTTGTGTTGAAAATGACAGTTGCTTTTATTTACAGAATGTTGTATAATAAACAATGAGGATTTAGTGTTTTGCTATCCCGATTTAAAAATTTTAGGAGGATATTTCTTATGAAGTTAAGAAGAATTTTAGCTGCTTCCACTGCCGCTGTTATCGCAGCTGCTGCTATGTCTGTGGTTTCTTTTGCAGACGCAGAGGTTGCATTCAGCAACAGTGTAACAGTAACAAGCACAGGCAACTGGTGGGATCAGGCAGACCTTACCATGGAGCAGGTGTTCGGCGATGTTGACCCCGAGGACGTTACAAAGGTTGTAGTTACCGTTGATAACGCAGCTTCTGTACAGTGGAACAATTCCGCAAAGGAGTACCAGAAGGTTGACGCTAAGGCAGGCGACAAGGTAGAGATCACAGATTTCAACATCGATGAGGATGACGGCTTCTTCTTTAGTATGGCTGTTTCTTCCAACGATACATCTTACAAGGCTACATTCTCTTGGGATGTTTATGCTGAAGTAGCTGCTGTTGAGGATCCCGTAGTTGACGAGCCCGTTGCTGATGAGCCTATAGCTGAGGAGCCTGTTGATGACGAAACTCCCGATGTAATCGCTCCCGCTCCCGATGATACCGAGACCGGCGCTATTGAGATCGACTGGACACAGTATGACGCTGAAGCTAAGCAGGCTATGAACGAGGAATTCGTATTCGGTACTACTACCGATATCGACCTCTATGCTCTCCTTGGCGACAACTGGGCTGACCTTGCTAAGATTGAGGGTACATTCGTATGGTCTGATCTTGAAGCAGGCTGGTGCGGCGGCGGCGGTATCGGCGGCGGCGCAGTTGCTGCTGACGGTTCTACCTGGATTTCCGGTCCCGAGTACGGAGCAGCTAATGCAAACGCTGATCTTGTAGGTCTTGGCACTGCTACACAGACCATTGTTGATATCACCGAGAATCCTCTGACAGCTATCGCTACTGTTGACGAGGAAACAGGTGAGACTTCCTTTGGCGTGCTGATGGTTCAGAACTGGTGGAACGGCGTTGAGTCCGGCGCTCAGGTTGCAGCTATCACTGCTTATGACGCTGACGGCAACGTAATCGGCGAAATCAAGTATGATGTTGCAACCCCCGAGTCTCCCGTAGTTGACACAGACAACACTACCGATACAGGCAAGGATTCTGTTGACACAGGCGTTGAGGGTATCGCTGCCGTTGCTGGTGTAGTTGCACTTGCAGGCGTTGCAGTTGTTGCTTCCCGCAAGAGAAAGTAATTAACGGTACTTGTACTTACGATAGTTGAACACTAATCGCACCCCCGCGTTTCTGCGGGGGTGTTTCTTTTAAAAAAAATTTCCGCAGGGCGATAATTTCTATTGACAAATCGGGGTAAATGAGATATAATAAATGAAGTGAATTACGAAAATCAAAGCACCTTTAAGGCGGCACTGAGAGGTCGGCAAGGTATGATGTTTTTGTTCCGCTGGCATAGCTATAGCTGCGCCCGTGTATGCGGAAAATACTGAATTATCTGCCTGTCACTGCCGCTGACAGGCTTTTGTTTTTGTTAAAATTAACATTACTCGGAAAGGGAGTGAGCCGCCATGTGCTGCACCAAGGGACTTGCAGTAAAGGCAGAAATACTTGATGAAAGCGCGATTGCAAGGGCGGTTACCCGCGTTTCGTTTGAAATTATCGAACGCAACAAGGGCACGGAGAACCTTTGTCTTATCGGGCTTTTTTCGCGCGGCGCGGTGCTTGCAAAGCGTATCGCGGCAAAAATCGCCGAGGTTGAGGGCAGCAGGGTTCCCGTGGGGCTGCTTGATATCACACCGTTCCGTGACGATATGCCAAAGACAGGTATCCCCGACAACAGCGAGATACCGTTTGATATAAATGATATGCGCGTTATAATCGTTGACGATGTTATTTTTACAGGCCGCTCCGCAAGGGCGGCGATAGACGCGCTGATGTCGCGCGGCAGACCCAAGCTTATCCAGCTTGCAACGCTTATCGACAGGGGGCACAGGGAGCTGCCCATGCGCGCGGACTATATCGGCAAAAATCTGCCGACCTCGCACGAGGAAAAGGTTAAGGTCATGGTAAAGGAAATTGACGGCTGCGACAAGGTGGTTATCTACGGCAGCAGGGAGTAACGGCACTGATTGTGGAGGGGCGAGATGATATTATTTCTGAAGAATGGCTATGTGGTTGACAGCGCCAACGGCTTTGAGGGCAAGGCGGACATCGTTATAAAGGACGGGGAGATACAGAAAATCGGCAAGCGGCTAAGCTGCGCAAAGGCTGACCGCACCATCGACTGCGCGGGACTTACCGTAATCCCCGGCATATGCGATATGCACGTCCATTTCCGCGACCCGGGGCAGACCCACAAGGAGGATATAATCACGGGCGGAGAGGCAGCCGCCGCAGGCGGAGTTACCGCGGTTGCGTGTATGCCAAACACAAATCCCACCGTTGACAGCGCGGAAACCGTAAGGTATATAATAGAAAAGGCAAAGCAGTGCAAAACCAAGGTTTATCCCGTGGGCAGCATTACCAAGGGGCTTAAGGGCGAGGAACTCTGCGATTTTGAGGAGCTTCGCAGGGCAGGCTGCGTTGCGGTATCGGACGATGGCAGACCGGTTAAAAACGCAAGAATTATGGCAAGGGCGATGGTTAAGGCTCATTATGCGGGACTTAAGGTAATCTCCCACTGCGAGGATTTGGATATAATCAACGGCGGCATTATGAACAGCGGCAAGGTTTCCAAGGAGCTTGGCGTTCCCGGTATGCACCGCTTAAGCGAGGATATAATCACCTCAAGAGAGATTACCCTTGCAACCGACCTTGAAATGCCGATACACATTGCCCATGTTTCCACTGTGCAGAGTATGTCGAATATAAGGGTGGCTTCGCGCTATGGCACAATGGTAACCTGCGAAACCTGCCCGCACTACTTCATGCTGACAGATGAGAAGCTTCGCACGAGGGACGCGGACTACCGTATGAACCCCCCGCTTAGAACCGCAGACGACGTTAAGGCGATAACCGAGGGTATCTGCGATGGCACGATAGACTGCATTGTTACCGACCACGCGCCCCACACCGCCGAGGAAAAAGCCGATTTTATGAAAGCACCCAACGGCGTGGTGGGTCTGGAAACCTCGCTTGCGGCAACGCTTACCGCGCTGTATCACACTGGGAAAATCCCGATGTCAAGGGTGGTTGCGCTGATGTGCGTAAATCCCAGAAAGATACTGGGCATAGGCGGCGGCACGCTTCAGGCGGGAGATACTGCGGATATCTGCATATTCGACCCCAACGAGGAGTGGAAGGTTATACCAGAAAAGCTGCACTCAAAATCCAAAAACACCTGCTTCAAAAACAAGGTGCTTAAGGGCAGGGTAAAGTATACCATACTAAACGGCGAGGTCGTGTATGAGGACGGGCAGTAAAGCCATATTCAAGTTGATTATTAAGGCAACACCGCACAAAGACCATCTTTTGGATTTTGCGCGCGCCTTGCTTGCATCTTTTCCGCTATATTGCACAAATTTTTCTTGACAGGCGTCAGCCTGCCTGCGTCAAATTTGTACAATCTGACGAAAAATCTGACGGCGCAACTCGCGAGGTACAACGAAGTTGTTCCGCAATCTTTGTGCGGTGTTGCCTTAAATTCACATAAACGAAAGAGAGGACGCAGAAATGTCATTTGACAGACTTATTGAAAACATCGGGCAGAAGCAGAACCCCACAGTGGCAGGTCTTGACCCCAAGCTTGACTATGTACCGGAGTACATCAGAAAGAAGTGCTTTGAAAAGTACGGCGAAACGCTTAAGGGCGCGGCAAAGGCGCTGCTGGAGTTTAACAAGGGGCTTATAGACGCGCTGTACGATATAGTTCCCGCAGTAAAGCCGCAGGCGGCTTATTATGAGATGTACGGTCCTGCGGGCATGAAGGCGCTGCAGAAAACGCAGGAATACGCCCGCGAAAAGGGTATGTTTGTTATAACGGACGGCAAGAGAAACGATATCGGCACAACGATGGAGGCTTACGCCATTGCGCACCTTGGCAGGGTAAAGGTCGGCAGCAGCGAGTTTGAGCCTTTCATAGCCGACGCGCTGACGGTAAACGGCTACCTTGGCTCGGACGGAATAAAGCCGCTGCTGGACATCTGCCGTGAAAACGACAAGGGAATTTTCGTGCTGGCAAAGACTTCAAACCCGTCCTCAGGCGAGCTTCAGGACAGAAAGATTGAAAATATGCCCGTTTATGAGATTATGGGTCATATGTGCGAGGGCTGGGGCAGAGAGCTTCCCGGCAAGTACGGTTACAGCGGCGTTGGCGCGGTGGTTGGCGCAACCTATCCCGAGCAGATTGCATATCTGAGAGAGGCGCTGCCCACAACGTTTTTCCTTATCCCCGGCTACGGCGCGCAGGGCGCGGGTGCAAAGGATATCGCCGCAGCGTTTGACAAGAACGGTCTTGGCGGAATTGTAAACAGCTCCAGAGGAATTATGTGCGCATATCAGAAAGAAAAGTGCGACGAGCGCGACTACGCTCAGGCGGCGCGCCGCGAGGCAATCCGCATGAGAGATGACATCATGGGCTTTGTCGGCAAAATCACACTTGACAATAAATAAAGAACAAACAGGAGGCTTAGTATGTATCTGGAAACAACAAAGAAAGCCGATCTTGTTCTCGCTGACGGCACTGTCTTTGAGGGCAGAAGCCTTGGCGCAGAGGGCAAGGTTATCGGAGAGGTTGTGTTTACCACCTCGATGGTAGGCTATCAGGAAACCCTGACAGACCCCGCGTTTTACGGTCAGCTGGTGGTGCAGACGTTCCCGCTTATCGGAAACTACGGCGTGAACGGCGAGGACGGTTATTCCGCAGAGAATACCCCCGCAGGCTACATAGTTCGCGAGTGCTGCGACGCGCCCTCAAACTTCCGCTGCGAGGGAACGCTTGAGGATTACCTCAAAAAGAACGGCACGGTTGGTCTGTGCGATATCGACACGCGCGCGCTTACTAGAATAATCCGCGAAAGGGGCGTTATGAACGGCGCTATCGTCTGCGGCGATTACGATAAGGCGGCGCTTCTTAAGGAGATAAACGAGTTTAAGCCCGAAAGAGCCGCTGCAAAGGTAAGCGTAAGGCAGCCGCAGCGTTTCACGGCAGAAAACGCAAAATGCACCGCAGCGATTATCGACCTTGGCATGACAAATGTAATCAAGGACGCGCTGCTTGAAAGAGGCTGCAATGTTGTTGTAATGCCCTATAACTCCACGGCTGACGAGATACTTGCAGAGAAGCCGGACGGCGTTCTGGTTTCCGACGGTCCTGCCGACCCCGCAGAGGCGGTTGAGGCAACAGCGGCTGTAAAGGCGCTGTGCGAAAAGAAGCTTCCTGTTTACGGCGTTTGCCTTGGACATCAGGTGCTTGCGCTTGCAAACGGCGCAAAGACCTACAAGCTTAAATACGGTCATCGCGGCGCAAGCCAGCCTGTTAAGAATTTTGAGAACGGCAAGACCTACATCACCGCGCAGAACACAGGCTATGCTGTTGACAAGGACAGCTTCCCCGCAGGCTCGGCTGAAATTACCCATATAAACGGCAACGACGGCGTGTGCGAGGGCGTTAAGTACCTGAATATCCCCGCGTTCTCCACGCAGTTCCGCCCCGATACCTCGGGCAGCCCTCACGATTCGGGTTATCTTTATGACCGCTTTATTAAGATGATGGAGGAGAAGTAATATGCCGTTAAGAAGTGATATCAAAAAGGTTTTGGTTATCGGCTCCGGCCCTATCGTTATCGGACAGGCTGCCGAGTTTGACTATGCAGGCACGCAGGCGTGCCGCGCGCTTAAGCAGGAGGGGCTTGAGGTTGTTCTGATAAACTCCAACCCCGCTACCATCATGACGGACAAGCACATGGCGGACAAAATCTACATTGAGCCGCTTACGCTTGACGTGGTTGAGCGCATTATCGAGATTGAAAAGCCCGACAGCGTGCTTTCCACCCTTGGCGGTCAGACGGGTCTTACGCTTTCAATGCAGCTTGCGGAGCAGGGATTTCTTGCAAGCCACGGCGTAAAGCTTCTGGGCGCTGTTCCCGAAACAATTCACAAGGCAGAGGACAGGCAGGCGTTTAAGGACACCATGGAGGAGATCAACCAGCCCTGTATTCCCTCAAAGGTTGTTGAAACCGTTGAGGACGCCATGGAGTTTGCCGAGGTTATTACATATCCTGTTATCGTTCGTCCCGCGTTTACGCTTGGCGGCACAGGCGGCGGTATCGCGTACAATCCCGATGAGCTGCACGAAATTGCAACAAACGGTCTGCGCCTTTCGCCCATCACACAGATACTGGTTGAAAAGTGCATAAGCGGCTGGAAAGAGATTGAGTTTGAGGTTATCCGCGACAGCAAGAACAACACCATCACCGTATGCTCTATGGAGAACGTTGACCCTGTTGGCGTTCATACGGGCGACAGTATAGTTGTTGCGCCTGCGGTAACGCTTACCCCTGTTGAATATGGCATGCTGCGTTCTGCGGCTCTTAATATAGTTCAGGCGCTTGGCGTTGAGGGCGGCTGCAACTGCCAGTTTGCGCTGAAGCCCGACAGCCTTGAGTATGCCGTTATCGAGGTAAACCCGAGAGTTTCGCGCTCGTCTGCGCTTGCCTCCAAGGCAACAGGCTACCCTATCGCAAAGGTTGCCACAAAGATAGCTATCGGCTATACGCTTGACGAGATTGTAAACCAGGTTACGGGCAGCACCTACGCCTGCTTTGAGCCGACAATCGACTACATGGTTGTAAAGTTCCCCAAGTGGCCTTTTGATAAGTTTGTATACGCAAAGAAAACCCTTGGCACGCAGATGAAGGCAACGGGCGAGGTTATGGCAATTGCGCCCAGCTTTGAGGGCGGCATGATGAAGGCTGTGCGCTCCATAGAGCTTGGCATGGACACGCTTACCAAGAAGTCCCTTGCGGCGCTTTCGGACGAGGAAGTTGAAAAGAAGCTGTACGATGTTGACGTTGACCGCTGTTTCTGTATTTTTGAAGCGCTTAAGCGCGGTATTTCCGTTGAAAGAATACACGAAATAACCATGGTTGACTGCTGGTTTATCAACAAGCTTAACAACCTTGTAAAGCTGGAAAAATGGCTTGCCGAGGGCGAGCTTACCGATGAAAAGTACGCCGCAGCCAAGAAATACTGCTATCTTGACAGCACTATCGAGCGTATTTCGGGTCAGAAAATCAAGAACAGAAAGCTTGCCGTTTACAAGATGGTTGACACCTGCGCGGCTGAGTTCTCCGCAGATACGCCCTACTTCTATAACACCTTTGACGATGAGAACGAGGCTAAGGAGTTTATAGACGCGCACCCCTCTGACAAGAAAAAGATTATCGTTTTCGGCTCGGGTCCTATCCGTATAGGTCAGGGTATCGAGTTTGACTACTGCTCTGTTCACTGCGTATGGGCGTTGAAGGAGGAGGGCTGCGAGGCGATTATCTGCAACAACAACCCCGAAACCGTATCCACCGACTTTGACACCGGCGACAGACTTTATTTCGACCCGCTGACAAGAGAGGACGTTGAAGCGCTTATCGAAACCGAGAAGCCCTACGGCGTTGTGGTTCAGTTTGGCGGACAGACCGCAATAAAGCTTATCAAGCACCTTACCGACCTTGGCGTTAAAATCCTTGGCACATCTGCGGCGGACGTTGACGCGGCAGAGGACAGAGAGCTGTTTGACGAGCTGCTTGAAAAGTGCGGAATCCCGCGCCCCAAGGGAGAAACCGTATTTACCACCGAGCAGGCGCTCAAGGCTGCGGACGACCTTGGTTATCCCGTGCTGCTGCGTCCCTCCTACGTTCTGGGTGGTCAGAACATGATTATCGCGCACTGCGACAATGATGTTCAGGAGTACATGGAAATTATCACCGCAACCGAGCTTGAAAACCCTGTGCTTATCGACAAGTACATGATGGGCACAGAGGTTGAGGTTGACGCAATCTGCGATGGCGAGGACTTCCTTATTCCCGGTATTATGGAGCATGTGGAGCGCGCGGGCGTTCACTCCGGCGACTCTATCTCCATCTATCCCTGCCAGAACCTTTCGGAGCATATCAAGCGCGTTATTATAGACTATACCGAGAAGCTTGCAAAGGCACTTCACGTTATCGGTCTTGTAAATATCCAGTATGTTGTGTATAATCACGAGGTATTTGTTATAGAGGTAAACCCGCGCTCCTCCAGAACTGTTCCGTACATCAGCAAGGTTACGGGCGTTCCCATGGTTGACCTTGCAACAAAGATACTGCTTGGCAAGAAGCTTAAGGATATGGGCTACAAGAGCGGTCTTTATCCCAATGCGGATTACATTGCGGTTAAGGTTCCTGTGTTCAGCTTTGAAAAGCTGCACGATGTTGACAACCAGCTTGGCCCCGAGATGAAGTCCACGGGCGAGTGCCTTGGTATAGCAAGAACCTTTGGCGAGGCGCTGCTTAAGGGTCTTACCGCGGCAGGCTACAAGATGTATGACAAGGGCGGCGTGCTTATCTCCGTAAAGGACGGCGACAAGAACGACGTTATTGAAATCGCAAGCCGCTTTGAGGCCCTTGGCTTTGAAATCTACGCAACAAGCGGTACGGCTTCAATACTCAACAGAAACATGATTGCGGCAAACCACGTTTACCGTATCTCCGAGGGTGAGCCTAACGTTATATCTCTGCTGGAAAGCGGCAAGATTAACTATGTTATCTCCACCTCCGAAACAGGCAGAAAGCCCTCGCGCGACAGCGTTAAAATGCGCCGCAAGGCGGTTGAGCGCTCCATTGCCTGCCTTACCTCTATCGACACCGCAAACGCGCTGCTGGAGTGCCTTGAAATGCACAAGAGCGTAAACGATGTTGAGATGATTGACATTACAACCATTTGATTTTAGGCAACACCGCACAAATACCATCTTTGTTGCCTTTAGGCAATACGCAGACAACCCAAAACGGCGAGAAAAGCTTCCCGCCGTTTTTGGGTATCATGAAAGGAATTTAAATGAAAATAGGCAAATACCCCGTCAGGCATACCTACAAGGTGCCGCGTATCGTGGCGGACGTGCTTTCGCTTGGACTTTGCGTGCTGATTGTATCGGCAACCCTTGGCTTTCTGGAAAGCTATAAGGAGTTTTATGGACGCATTGACCTGTCAGACGCCGCCGTGCTTGAAACCGTGGTTAAAAACGACCCAAACTTTGAGTGGAAGCAGTATATTGCGCTGATTTTCCCTGTGCTTGCGCTGGCGGTTATGGCGGTTTACGCCGTGCTTGCGCTTAAAAGCCACAGGCTTCGCGGCTTTGATATAAACAAGCGCAGCGCGCAGGGCTGCTATGACGCATATGCGTTTGGCGCATCTCTTTGCAAGCTTCCCGCGCTGATGATAGTGTTTGATTATATGGTTATCGTGCAGGACAAGCTTTTATCGGGGTATTACGGCGGGCTGTCATGGTTCAGCTGGCTTACGGTTTTATGCGTGCTGCTGATTTTGATAGCGGTGCGCTATACAATGCACAGGCTTCAGCGCGTCACGGCAAAGCCGCAGGCGGCGGAAAATTCCGCTATAAAGGTAAAGGCGGTTGCGGCAGACCGCGAGAAAAGCGGGGAAGCTGACGAAATTAAGGCAATACCGCACAAAGATTGTGCGCGAATTGCGCAGTCAGATTTTTCGTCAGATTGTACAAAATGAGCGCAGGCGGGCTGACGCCCGTCCAGCGAATTTTGTGCAATATGGCGGAAAAGATGCAAGCAAGACGCGTACAAAATCCAAAAGATGGTCTTTGTGCGGTGTTGCCTTAAACAAAACAAGGAGGAAGCATGAGTTATTTCTGCAACAAATATCAGGTTATAGAGAAGAAAGCGCTTGCGGGCGGCATTTTCTCGATAAAGGTGAAAGCACCCGAGGCAGCGGCGGCTGCCGAGGTGGGACAGTTTGCCAATATACTGGCTGACGGCTATACTTTGCGCCGCCCTATCTCCATCTGTGAGATAGATAAGCAGCATGGCACGCTGCGCTTTGTGTTTGAGGTGCGCGGCAAGGGCACGGAGGCTATTTCCCATGTAAACGAGGGTGAAAATCTGGATATACTTGCGCCGCTTGGCAACGGCTTCAAAGCGCCTGCGGGCAAGAAGATTATCGTTGTTGGCGGTGGAATAGGCGTTCCGCCGCTGCTGGGCATTGCAAAGAGCCACGGCGCGGACTGCACGGCTATCCTTGGCTTCAGAAGCTACGATAAGGTGATACTGGACAAGGAGTTTGCAGCTTTCGGCGCAAAGACCATTGTATGCACCGATGACGGCTCTGTCGGCTATCATGGCGTTGTTACGACCCCGCTTACAGAGGAGATAGCAAGGGGCGGCGTGGATATGGTGTGCGCGTGCGGTCCTGAGCCAATGATCAGGGCAGTGGTTGAGAAGTGCGCGGACAACAATATTCCCTGCCGCATATCGCTGGAGCAGCGCATGGGCTGCGGCGTGGGCGCGTGCGTGGTTTGCAGCTGCATGACGGTAAGAAACGGGCAGCAGCATTATTCAAGGGTATGCAAGGACGGTCCTGTATTCAATGCGGAGGAGGTAAGGTTTGATGGCTGATTTATCTGTAAAAATTGCGGGGGTGGATTTTAAGAACCCCGTTATCATGGCTTCCGGCGCTTATGGCAACGGCGAGTGCTATACCGACCTTTACCCCATTTCACGGCTTGGCGGAATTTCCTGCAAGGGCATGACTATTGAGCCGAAGATGGGCAATGTTCCCCCAAGAATTGCGGAAACGCCTTGCGGTATTCTTAACTCCGTGGGACTGCAGAACATAGGCGTGCGCGGCTTTGTGGACTATTATCTTGACGCGCTTAAGGACGAGGGCGAGGGAACGGTGATTATCGCGAATGTTGCGGGAGCAACGCTTGACGACTACACCGCGGCAGCCGAGGTTCTGGAAAACAGCGCGGTTGACATGATTGAGCTTAACATATCCTGCCCCAACGTCAAGGCGGGCGGCGCTACATGGGGAGTTACCACCGAGGGCGCTTCCGCTGTAACAAAGGCGGTAAGGGCGGCTACCAAAAAGCCGCTTATAGTAAAGCTTACGCCGAATGTCACCAGTATCGCGGATATCGCAAGGGCGGTTGAAGCGGAGGGCGCGGACAGTATCAGCGTTATCAACACCCTGCTTGGCATGAGAATTGATATCAGAAACCGCCGTCCTATACTTCACAACAACGTGGGCGGACTTTCGGGTCCCGCAATATTCCCTGTTGCGGTACGCTGCGTATGGCAGTGCTTCAACGCGGTTAAAATCCCGATAATCGGCATGGGCGGTATTTCCACATGGGAGGACGCGGTTGAAATGACGCTTGCGGGTGCTTCCGCTATACAGATAGGCACCGCGATATTTACCGACCCCTACGCTCCGCTTAAGGTGATAGAGGGCTTGGAGAAATACATGGACGACAGCGGAATTAAGTCCCTTTCCGAGCTGGTGGGACAGGTTAAGCCGTGGTGAGGTGCAGCCCATGAAAATAATGGCAGTTGATTACGGCGACACCCGCACGGGGCTTGCAATGTGCGACAAAACCGAGTTTATGGCTTCGCCGCTTAAAATAATCACCATGCGGGATTTTGACCGCTGCGCGGAAATGGTAGCGGAGGAGGCAAGGCTTAACGGTGCGGAAATGCTGGTGGTTGGCAACCCCATCAACATGAACGGAACTTACGGCGCGCGCAGCGAGAAATGCACCCTGTTTGCGGAGAAGCTTCGCGGACTTGTTGATGTTGAGGTGAAGCTGTGGGACGAGAGAAGCTCCACCGTCAGCGCAATAGGCATTATGAACGAGAACAACAAGCGCGGCAAAAAGCGCAAGGAAACTCTTGACGCGGTTGCGGCGGCGATAATCCTGGAAAGCTATCTTGCGTACAGGAAAAATCACCCCGATGAATGAAGGTTTGCTGTAAGGCAGAAAATGAGCGGCATTTTGAAGTGCCGCTCATTTTAGTTTGTGTTGAATGTTGAATCTCACCCGCGCTTATTTCCTTGCCCGCTGAAGCAGCTTTCCCGCTATGTAGAAAATCGCGAAGATTACAAGGTTTACGCAGACTATGCTTGCGCCGCAGGGTGCTTCCGCCGAAAAGGAAATGCTCATGCCCGCAACAACGCTTATCACCGATATCACCGCCGAGCAGATTGTAACCGAGCGGAAGCTTTTGAACACCCTCATAGCGCACAGCGAGGGGAAAATTATAAGGCTTGATATAAGCATACTGCCAAGCAGCCGCATTCCCACAACAATGGTGACCGCGGTAAGCAGCGCGATAAGCATATTGTATGCGCCCGCGTTTGTGCCGGTGGCTTTGGCGAAGCTTTCATCAAAGGTAACGGCGAAAATCCTTGTGTAGAACAGCACAAACACCGTAAGCACCACGGCGGCAAGGATTATGCTTATCACCGCGTCGTCTGCGTTTACGGATACTATTGTGCCGAACAGGTAGCTTTCAAGGTCGATATTTGCGCCCGAAAGGGAGTTTGCCATAACGCCCACCGCAAGCGCGCCCGTGGAAAGCATTGCGATAGCCGCGTCCCCCTTAAGCCTGCCGTTATCAGACAGCCGCAGCAGGATAAACGCCGCCGCAACCACCACGGGAATTGCCACCGCCATAGGCGCGATATTCATGACCGAGGCTATCGCAAGCGCGCCGAAGCCGACATGGGAAAGTCCGTCGCCTATCATGGAATAGCGCTTAAGCACCAGCGACACGCCCAGAAGCGCGGCGCAAAGGCTTACAAGCACGCCCACAATCAGCATATAGCCTATTGCGGGGAATTTTGACATTGCTGCAAGCATTTCAATCATTCCTGCTCACCGCCTCTCATAAACGCGGAAGCCTCGCTTTCGGCAAACTGTTGGCGCGTGCCGAAATACCAGCTTCCCGAGCGCAGGCAGAGAATATGGCTTGCGTATTTCATTGCGGCGGCGATATCGTGGGTAACCATGATAACGGTAACGCCGCTTTTGTTTATGCCCGAAATTATCCCGTAAAGCTCCGCCGTAACCATCGGGTCAAGCCCCGAAACAGGCTCGTCCAGAAGCAGCAGCTTTTTGGTGGCGCACAGCGCCCTTGCCAGCAGAACGCGCTGCTGCTGTCCCCCCGAAAGCTCCCTGTATGAGCGGCGGCGCAAATCCCATATGCCAAGCTTCATCATATTTTCCATGGCAAGCGCCTTATCTCTTGCGGAGTAAAACGGGCGCAGCCCCTTGCGGTTAAGGCAGCCCGAAATAACCACCTCGCCCACGTTTGCGGGGAAATCCTTCTGTGCGCCTGTCTGCTGGGGCAGATAGCCTATCTCGTTGCGGCGCAGCCCCCCGCCGAAATCAATACTGCCGCCAACGGGCTTTTTAAGCGACAGCAGCGCCTTTATCAGCGTGCTTTTTCCGCTGCCGTTTTCGCCGACAATGCAGAGGTAATCGCCCGCGTTTACTTCAAAGCTCATTTTGTCGATAACCGTCATATTTTCGTATGACAGGGTTATTTCATTTGTCTTAATCAGTGCCATTTTGTCCTCACGATAATATTTCTGCAAGCGTGCTGTAATTTCTGCGCATAAGGGATATGTAGGTTTCGCCCGCCGCAAAATCGTCGGCGGTTATGTTGTGGCAGGTATGAAATTCCGCCACGGGAAGTCCCGCCTCCTTTGCAAGGCTGTCCGCGATATCGCGGTTGGAAAGCTCTATGCAGAACACGGCGGGAAGCACATCGTTTCCCTTCAGCTTGTCGCTTAAAAAGGTCATTGTTTTTATAGAAGGCTCGGTATTGCTGCCGCAGCCGGGGAAGGCGGCGTAATAATTAAGCCCGTATTGCTCAAAAAAATACAGCAGGGGGAATCTGTCGCCAAACACGAAATAGCGCTGCTCGTCCTTAAAAAGCTGTGCAAAATCCTTGTTAAGCTCAGCGATATCTGATATGCAGCGGTCGGCGTTGGCGTTAAGCGCGTCCGCGTTTTCGGGGGAGATTTCGCAGGCGGCTGCTGCTATTGCGGAAACTATTTTTTCCGCGTTTTTGGGGGAAGTCCAGATATGCTCGTCATACTCAGCTTCATCATGGTGGCTGTCGCTTTCGTCATGCTGCATACCCTCGGCGATTACCTCCTCGTGCAGGCGGACGGTATCCATCATGCGCAGGGTTTTGACGTCCGGCGCGCCGTCAAGGATATTTTCCACCCATTGGTCGCTTTCGCCGCCGTTGTAGATAAACAGGTCGCACTCGCTGATTGTCAGCGCGTCCTTTGCAGAGGGGTCGTAGGAGTGGCTTTCCATGCCGGGCTTAAGCAGCAGCGTAACCTCTGCCGTATCGCCGAACACCTGCCGCGCGAAATCATACGCGGGGAATATGGTTGTGACAACGCTTAGCCTTTCGTTTTTTTCGCCGCTGTCGGCGGCGCAGCTGCTGAAGCCGCAGAGCATTGCCGCCGCTGCTATTATTACAGAAATTATTTTTTTCATTTGCGTCCCTCGTTTCTTTTGTCTGCACAGCTTTCGCACAGTCCGTAGATTACCGTCTTGCCTATATTGACGGAAAAGCTGTGGCTGTCCTCGATATGGCGCTTTACGTCCGCCATAAAGCTGCACTCCATATGGATAAGCTGTCCGCAGCCCTCGCATTTAAGGTGGAAATGGGTGTTGCAGTCCTCGCTGCCGTTAAGCTGATATGAAGCGCCGCCGCCATCGCCGGTGTAGCGTTTAAGCACGCCCTGCTTTGCAAGCCTTGGCAGCGTGCGGTATACCGTAGCCTCGCCCACCGTAAGCTCGCCGCTGTGTATAAGCTCCTTTGCGGTGAAGCAGCCATCTCTGTGGCGCGAGAAAAACTCGACAATTTCATCGCGCTGCTTTGTATTATAGCTGTTTTTATCCATAACGCACCTTTCTGCAAACCGATTTTGATTATCACTATCAATTTGGTATTATAGCATATTCCTGTCGAAAAAGCAAGGGGTAAATGCGAAAAAAATCGCCGCCCTTAAGGGGCGGCGCATATTCTGAATAAAAAAATATCCCCCTGCCGCCGAATTGAATTTTGTTCAGTTCGGGGCGGGGGAATATCTTTGCCGATTTATGCTTACGTCAGAAATTTCTGCCGTTCCAGCCCCAGTCGTCCGTTGAGGAATACTTGACGTAAATCTTGTCGGCGGGAATGCCCAGAACCTCGCCGTAAATGCGGCAGATTTCGCCCGTAAGCTTGCTGTACGAAGCTGAAGAAGCGCCGCCGAACAGGCTTACCTCCACAAAGGCAAGCTTCTCGCTTTTTTCGCCCTTGAAGTACATGGAGCAGTTCTGCTCAAAGCCAAGCATAAGCCAGCCCTCGCTTTTGCCCACAAGGCTTATAGCCTCGCCCAGTGCGGATTTGATCGCGGTTTCCTGCTCCTGCGTGATGGAAGCGGAATATTTTGTGTTGATAAACGGCATTGCTGATATCCTCCTTTATTCGGCAGTCTTAAGGCTGCGCTGTTTTTTATCGTAGTCCTTTGTTTCCTTTGAGGTAACACCCGAAAGCATTATAAGCGCGAACATATTGGGTATCGCCATAAGGGAATTTACAATATCCGCTATTGTCCATACGGCTTTAATCGTCATGTAGGGACCTATCGCGATAGCCGCGATATAAATCCAGCGGAATATTTTTGTAACAATCGGCTTTGAGCCTACAAGATATGCAAGGCAGCGCTCGGAATAATAATTCCAGCCGAGAATGGTGGTAAACGCGAAGAACACAAGGCAAATCATCAGGATAAACGCGGGGATTTCGGGCGGCAGGAAGTAAAGTCCGTTCTGGAATGCGTCTGTTGTTATTTCAACGCCCTGAAGTCCCTTGGTATGGCTGCCGCAGACGAGGATTGTAAGTCCCGTCATGGTGCAGATTACTATGGTGTCGATAAAGGTACCCGTCATGGTTACAAGACCCTGGCGCACGGGGTCGTTGGTTTTTGCCGCTGCGGAAGCGATAGGCGCAGAGCCAAGTCCCGCCTCGTTTGAGAATATGCCGCGCTTTATGCCCTGCTGCATTGCGATAAATATTCCGCCAAGCGCGCCGCCGCCGACAGCTTCAAGGCTGAACGCGCTTGAAAATACCTCTGCAACTGCGGCGGGAATTTGCCGGATATTGCAGCCGAGGATAACCAGTGCGCTGAGAACGTACAGTATCGCCATAAAGGGAACGACCACCTGCGAGATGGAGGAAATTCTCTGTATGCCGCCGATTATTACAAGCGCCGCGCCTATCGTGATAATCGCGCCCGCGATTATAGTGGAAAGCGAGAAATCGCCCCACGGCAGCGAAATCATTTCGCTTTTGAAGAAGCCGCCCACAGCGCTGCTTATGCTGTTAATCTGTGAGAACGTACCAATGCCGAAAAGTCCCACAAACACGCCGAACACCGCAAACACCTTTGCAAGCCATTTCCAGCGGCTGCCCATGCCGTTTTCTATGTAGTAGAACGGACCGCCAAGCTTGTTTCCGTTGCGGTCGGTTATGCGGTATTTTATGGCAAGCAGACCCTCCGCATACTTTGTAGCCATGCCAAATAGCGCTGCAAGCTCCATCCAGAACAGCGCGCCCGCGCCGCCTACCGATATCGCAAGCGCAACGCCCACTATATTTCCTGTGCCTATGGTTGCGGAAAGCGCCGTGCAAAGCGCGCCGAAGCTGCTTACATCGCCATCGCCGCCCTCCTCGTTTTTAACCATGTATTTAAGCGCCCTGCCAAGTCTGCGGAACTGCACGCCCCTTGTGCGTATGGTGAGAAAAATTCCGCCGAAAAGGATAAGCACCATAAGCGGTACTGCTATAACTCCGTCAATAGAGGACAGCACGTCCATTATGGAAAACGGCTTTGTCTCTGCCGCTTCCGCTGCTGTTGATATAAGATTAAGCATAGTCATAAATTACTCCGTAGTTATTTTGATTTATTCCAAACGCCAGTTGATTGGCTCTATGCCGTTGGCTTCAAGGAACTGATTTGCCTTGGAAAAATGCCTGCACCCAAAAAAGCCGTTGTATGCCGAAAGCGGGCTTGGGTGGGCGCACTGAAGCACAAGGTGCGCGGGGTTTGTGATAAGCTTTGCCTTTGCACGCGCATTGCCGCCCCACAGAAGAAAAACTATCGGCTGCTTTCGCCCGTTAAGCAGCTCTATAACGCGGTCGGTAAGGATTTCCCAGCCCTGTCCCTTGTGGCTGTTTGCCTGACCCTCGCGCACCGTAAGCACGGTGTTAATAAGCAGCACGCCGCTTTTTGCCCACGCGGTAAGCTCGCCGTGAGGGGGCGGCTGTATGCCGAGGTCTGCGTTAAGCTCCTTAAAAATATTCTGAAGCGAGGGCGGCGGCTGAACGCCTTTTTTTACCGAGAAGCAAAGCCCGTGCGCCTGTCCTGCGCCGTGATAGGGGTCCTGTCCCAGTATCACCGCCTTTACGTCGCTGTACGAGGTGTAGCGCAGCGCGTTGAATATATCCTCCATGGGCGGGAATATATTGCGGCTGCCGTATTCCGCTTTGAGAAATTCGCGCAGGCGCAGGTAATAATCCTTTTTGAACTCGCCGCTGAGAAGCGCGTCCCATTCGTTTCCTATGTTTACCATGCAGTCACTTCTTTTTCTTTTTGTAATGTGGATTTTTGGCTCTTTTCGGCTTTGCGGAGAAGCCAAGGCTGCCTATTTTTTTGCCAAGCGCGAAATAGGTTCCGTGGGCGTAGGTCATAAGTCCCGCCTTTTCTATCATCAGCCTGCCCTTTTCGTCAATAAGGTAATCCGCAACGTTTGCCGAAACCACCTCCGCAATAAACATATCGTGGCTGCCCTGCGGGAGGATATCGGTTACCCTGCATTCCAGCGATATGGGGCATTGCTCTATCTGCGGCGCGGAGATTACATTGCATTTCTGCGGCGTAAGGCGCTGCTTTGCCAGCTTATCCTCGTCGCGCCCGCTTTTTGTGCCGCAGTAATCCACCTGCCGCACAAAGCCTGATGGCATCATGTTTATGACAAACTCGCCGCTCTCCTTGATTATGCCGTAGCTGTTGCGGCTTGGCCTTACCGAAATATAGACTTTTGGCGGGTCTGAATTTATAATTCCCGTCCATGCAACGGTAAGCGCCGCAGGCTTTTCAAGCGTGCCGCAGCTTACAAGCACCACAGGCACGGGGGCAAGCAGCGTGCCGCCCTTTCTTTGCACCTTTTCCATTCTGCAAATCCTTTCAATTATCGTTACAGCGCAGCTTGTGCGCATACCAAACTTTATTATAGCATATCTCGGCAAATTTTGCAAGTGGCGGAAAATGCAGTTTTTTCTTGACAACGCGCTTTATATCTGATATAATGTTAAATACAATAAATAAGTATATACGGCAGGTTTTAGAAATGAGCAAAACGCAGATTTTGCAAAACAGCACCACGATATATTGAGTTTGAATTGCACTTTTGCGTCAATGTGTTGTTCTTGCCCTTGGATAAATTGGAGTTTTGCTCAGGGCTAGCAGCTTTTTGTAAGGAGTGATTTATATGAATGTCAGGAACAGAATTTTCGCGGTTATAACGGCGGCTGTGCTTTCGGTCGGCGCGTTCAGTCAGCCTGTGCAGCAGCTTGTGGGCGCGGGCGTTGTGGCGGAGGCTGCAAGCAAGGTGGCTGCTCCCACCGCTTCCAAAAAATCGGCGGCGTACTACTGCACGGGTACATTCAAGGTGAAATTATCCTGTTCTACAAGCGGCGCGACCATTTATTACAGCGTTGACAACGGCAAAACCTACAAGCAGTACACAAAGACGCTTAATTTTGTGCGCAGCGGCACAATAAAATTCTACGCGCAGAAGAACGGCGTGAAAAGCGCGGTGGTTACCCGTACATACAAGCTTGTGCCGAAGTTTACGATAAGCCTTGCATCGGGAACGTATGATGACGCGCAGAAGGTGTATATTTCCACGCCTGTTTCGGGAGTGAGATTTTATTACACTCTTGACGGAACTACTCCCACAACCGCGTCAAAGCGGTACACCTCAAAGGGCATTGACATAAAGGAAAGCTCAACGCTTAAGATACGCCCCTACAAAGGCGGCTGGTCGTCTACCGTTATAACAAGGAAATACACAATAAACAATCCTGTTGAGCAGGCGGCACAGGCCTCCGGCGAGAGCATTCTGGAGAATTACAAGATAAAATACGGCTACAATACCCTTACCGCAAAGCAGAAGCAGTTGTACGCGCTGCTTTATGAGGGCGTTGAAGTCTGTGCGTCCAGCATTGATATTCGCAGCGTGGACGCAACGGCATTGGATTTGGACAAAGCGTTCTATGCGATGGACTATGAAAATCCGCAGTTCTTCTGGCTGAAAAGCGGGTATAGCTACACCTATTACGGCGATACGGTTTACACGGTAGCCCCGCAGTACGGAAGAAGCGCTTCGCAGGCGGCAAAGCTTCTGCCAAAGTTTGAAGCGGCGGCTGACAGAATTGCGCAGGGCGCGCTTAAGCAGGACAATCTGTTTGAATCCGTTAAGTATATCCATGACGAACTTATAAATATGACGGATTACACGCTTACGGGCGGGGAATATATCCGTGACGCGGACGGCGCATTGCTTAACGGAAAGGCGCTGTGCGAGGGCTATTCCAAGGCGTTTGCGTATGTGTGCCAGCTTATCGGCATAGAAGCAAACTGCGTTATCGGCACGGCAAACGGCGGCGCGCATATGTGGAACTTTGTAAAGCTTGACGGCGAGTGGTATCACATGGACGTTACCTTTGACGACCCCGTAGGCGCAGCACCTGTCTGCGAGTACACATATTTCGGACTGACAACGGCGGAAATCCTTAAAGACCACACGATAGACGGCAATCCGTATACAATTCCCAAATGCACGGCGACCGATTACAATTACTACAACGCCAGCGGAATAACCGTATACGCAGACGCTTCCAAGGCGTACAGCGCGATTATTTCGCAGGCGGCGAAGAATTATTCTGCTGGCGTTAAGCGCACCGAGATTGTCTGCACAGACCCCTGCATTGACAAGCTGTACGCGATGATTCATAACAAGGGCAGCGATGTATATGACGACCTTGACGACCTTGGCTGCAAGCCCAAGGGATTTTCCTACGGCTACAACGGAACAACGTTCTATATTCAGCTTTCGTAAATCAGAAACAGAACCGCGCGGCACAGACCGCGCGGTTTTTCGTCGGCTTGCGTCTGTCTGTCCCGTATTTTCGGCAGAAAAACCGCATATATTGTCCCAAGGCGGTGATAATATATGGTATACAGCTTCAACGACATACGCTGCAAGGAAATAATAAACGTAAAAAACGGCTGTCGGCTTGGCTTCCCCGATGATATCGAGTTTGACAGCTGCACCTCCAAAATATGCAGACTTGTAATTTACGGCAGGGCAAAATGCTTCGGGCTGTTTGGCAGGGGGGAGGATATCTGCGTAAAATGGTGCGATATAGAGGTAATTGGCGAGGATACAATTCTGGTTTCCTGCGATAATCCGTCAAATTCACCAAACGGAAAGCGCAAATTGTTCGGAAATTTGTTCAAATAACAGGAAATTTGTACTTGAAAAATTATGGCTTTTGTGATATAATGTTTCAGTAAATGTGTGCGCGGCTTCGGCTTCGCCGCAAATACGCACACGGAAACAGCCGCCCTCGGTGCGCTTTTCGGCGTCAGGCAGGCGTTTTTCCGTGGAGGAATTTTATTTTAACCAAATTCAGGAGGAAAACACAAATGGCAGTAGTATCTATGAAGCAGCTTCTCGAAGCAGGCGTTCACTTCGGTCACCAGACCAGAAGATGGAACCCCAAAATGGCTCCCTACATCTTCACAGAGAGAAACGGTATCTACATTATCGACCTGCAGAAGACCGTAAAGAAGCTTGACGAGGCTTACAACTTTATTCACGAGGTTGCAGCAAACGGCGGCGAGGTTCTTTTTGTCGGCACAAAGAAGCAGGCTGCTGACTCCATCAAGGAGGAGGCTATGCGTGCAGGCGCCCACTATGTAAACGCAAGATGGCTGGGCGGCATGATGACAAACTACAAGACAATCCAGAGAAGAATTGCAAGACTTGAGCAGCTTCACACAATGGAAACAGACGGCACATTCGACCTGCTTCCCAAGAAGGAAGTTATCAAGCTTAACCTTGAAATTGAGAAGCTTGAGAAGTTCCTCGGCGGTATCAAGAACATGAAGAAGCTCCCTGGCGCGCTCTTTATCGTTGACCCCCGCAAGGAGAAGATTGCCGTTGCAGAGGCCAAGAAGCTTGGTATCCCTGTTGTTGCAATTGTTGACACCAACTGCGACCCCGATGAAATCGACTATGTAATCCCCGGCAACGATGACGCTATCCGCGCTGTAAAGCTTATCGCAGGCGCTATGGCTGACGCTATCATTTCCGCTAACCAGGGTGCAGCAGAAGCTGCTGCCGAGGCTGAAGCAGAAACCGAAGCTGCTGCCGAGTAATCGTATAACTTAGGCAAGATGTCCCCCTGCCTGGCGTTGAACAAAGTTCAACTCGGCG
>CAZLBL010000016.1:22045-32985 GCA_964557825.1 uncultured Ruminococcus sp. | reverse complement strand
CGCCGAGTTGAACTTTGTTCAACGCTAGGCAGGGGGACATCTTGCCTAAGTTATAGCTTCACCTGTTTTCATTGCGCGCCCTCCAATATGCAAATTCCACTGAAATTATTGTACCACACAAGCTCCGTGCCGTCAATATTCACTGCCGATTTTTTGCGCAAAATCGTATTGCAATATCGGGCGAAATATGATAGAATTATGTGAGGATATTACCGAAATCCGCAGAAAAATCAAGGAGAATAACAATATGACTGCAAAAACTCCCCCTATGGGCTGGAACAGCTGGGACTGCTACGGTCCTGCGGTAACAGAAGAAACCGTGCGCGCCAACGCCGATTTTATGGCAAAGCACCTTAAGCAGTACGGCTGGGAATATATCGTTGTTGATATACAATGGAGCCAGCCCACTGCCACAAACCATGATTATCACCCGTTTACAGAGCTTTGCATGGACGAGTTTTCCCGCCTTATCCCCGCGGAGAACCGTTTTCCCTCGGCGGCGGGCGGAAAGGGCTTTGCGCCGCTTGCGGAATACGTTCACTCGCTTGGGCTTAAATTCGGCATACATATCATGCGCGGAATACCAAGGCAGGCGGTTCACCGCAACACCGCCATAAAGGGAACGGACAGAACCGCGCGGGAAATTGCAAAAACCTCGTCCATATGCGCGTGGAACACCGATATGTACGGCGTAGACCCCGAAAAGGACGGCGCAAAAGCCTACTATGACAGCCTTTTTCAGCTTTATGCGCAGTGGGGCGTGGATTTCATCAAGATTGACGATATCTGCCGCGAGCTTCCCCATGAGGAAAGCGAGCTGCTGATGGTAAGCGACTGTATCCGCAGCTGCGGCAGGGATATGGTTTTAAGCCTGTCGCCCGGTCCCGCGCTTATCGAAAAGGCGGAGCTGTACAAGCAGTGTGCAAATATGTGGCGCATTACGGACGATTTCTGGGATAAGTGGGAGCTGCTGTACAATATGTTTGAACGCGCGGAAAAATGGTGTATCCATGCGGGCGCGGGACATTTCCCCGACTGCGATATGCTTCCCGTGGGCGCTATTCTTCAGGACTACTCCCCCGATATCCGCACAAAATTCACCAACGACGAGCAGATAACCATGATGACCCTGTGGAGCATTATGCGCTCGCCCCTGATAATCGGCGGAGAAATGACAAAGTTTGACGATTTTACAATCAGCCTGCTGACAAATGCCGAGCTTATTGAGCTGCTTAACAATTCCCACTCGGCGCACCCGCTGTTCAGAAAAACCGTTGACGGAAACGAGCAGATCGCGTGGTTTGCTTCGCATAACGATGGAAAAAGCTACTATATTGCGCTGTTCAACTGCGGCGAAAGCGAGTGCGAAATAACCGCTTACCTGCCCTTTGCGGCGGATTTTGCCGCAGCCGATATCTGGAGCGGCGAGGCGCTGCGCAATATCACCGACAGCGTTTCGGCGGCGGTAAAGCCGCACGGCGCAAGGCTTTTTAAACTGACAAGGATATAAACGGGGGCGATTGCCATAACGATTAAAGGAATAGACCTTGGCGAGGCGCTGCGCAGCCTTAAAACCGCCGAGGGCAGAAAACAGTTCTGTCAAAAACACCGCGAAATAATAATGTACATAATTTTCGGCGTATGCACAACCATTATTTCGTTTATAACCTACTATATTTTCAGATGGATTTTCCCCGATGAAAGCAGCGTTCCCGCATGGCTTGGGTGGATTTACAACATCACCGCGGCAATGGGTACGGAAAGCGCAACGGCGCTGCCTGTGCTGCTTTCGTGGATATGCTCGGTTACGTTTGCGTTTGTTACAAACAGGATTTTTGTGTTTCAAAGCGGCGCAAAAAAGGCGGGCATACTGCGCGAGGGACTGACGTTCTTTATGTCGCGCGTGTTTACGCTGATTGTAGACCTTGTAATAATGTTTCTGCTGGTTGACCTTACGGGCATCAAAAACGGTCTGTATGAATTTGCGGCAAAGGTGCTGTCAAACATAGTGGTGCTGGTGCTTAACTACATTTTAAGCAAGGTTTTTGTGTTCAGAAAACAGAAGTAACGGTAAGCGGCGGCGGAGCGCGTAAATCCCCGCCGTTTTTCTTAGAATTTGTATTCAGAAGCTTTGCATACGAATTTTCGAGTAGATTTTTCCGAATTACAAGGCAAAATTTTGCAGGCGTACTGTATGTACGGCAAGAAATTTTAACGAAGCAATCGGGAAAATATACCGAAAAGGCGTGTGCAACAGCTTGTGAAGACAAGTTCTTATCTCCGTATTGCAAAAAATGCGGAAATATGATATACTGTAGGAAATAATATTATTACAGGTGATAAAATGAACTACTCCCTTAACGCGGGCGAATGGAACAGCGTTTTTGCCGTTCCGTCGGGCGTTGTTGACAAATACATAAAGCTTGCGGGCGGAAACTCGCTTAAGCTGCTGCTGTTTCTGCTGCGGCACGGCGGCGAGATTTTCACCGAGGGGCAGCTTAAGGAGGCTCTTGGCTTCAGGCGCGAGGGCGAGCTTGAGGACGCGGCGCTGTTCTGGGTGCAGCGCGGAATAATCCGCGCGGACAACGGCACGCTTAATGCGGCGGCAGACGACGGCGCGGCGCAGGAGGTTCTGCCGGAGGCGGCGCCCGCCGTTCAGCCGCTGCGCACCTCGTCAAGCGTGCGGCTTGCGGAAAGCGGCGGCGCGGCGATTTACACCGCCTCGGATATAGCGCAGAGGATAAACACGGACAGCGCGGTGCAGTATCTTTTTTCGGAGGCGCAGAGCCTTTTCGGCAGGCTGCTTAAACAGCCCGAAAGCCGCACGGTGCTTATGCTTGTGGACCACTACGGGCTGCCCGCAGAGGTTGCCGCTATGCTGCTGAAATACTGCTTTAAGATAGGCAAGACAAGCACGGGATATATCCAAAGCGTGGCGCAGACGTGGTCTGACGACGGCATAACCACCGCAGCCGCGGCAGACGCGCTGCTTTCAAAGCTGGAAAAACGCTTTACCACCGAGGAAAGGCTGCGCAGCGCAATGGGCATGAAAACCAAATTTTCGCAAAAGCAGCTTAATTTCATCAGGATATGGTCGGAGGAATGGAGCTTCAGCGCGGATATGATACTGCTTGCCCATGAAATAACGCTTGACAACACCGGCTCGATGAGCTTCAGCTATACCAACAAGATACTGGAAAACTGGAAGGCGGGCGGAATTTACACAAAACAGGCAGCCGAGCAGGAAAGCGCGCAGCGAAAATCCGCAAAAACCGCGCAGAAAACGGAAAGCGGCTCCATAGATATGGGCGGAGTAATGCAGGACGTTCTGCAAAAATACCGCAGCTGAGGAACATAAAAAATGAATTACAACGAACAATATTTTGACAAGGCTATGGCGCAGCTTGAAGCCCGCCGCAGCCGCAACAAGGCGCAGGAAAACCTGCGCCGCGACGAGGTTCGCCGTAAGCTCCCCGAATATCAAAGGCTGGAGGAGCTGCTTTCTGATACCTCGCGGCAGCTTATCTCGCTGATTATAAACGACAGGGAAAACGCCCCGCAGAAGCTTAAGCAGCTTGAAAAGAACAATCTGGATATCCAGGCGAACATGAACGCGCTGCTTAGGCAGGGCGGCTTCAGCGAGGATTATCTCAAGCCGATTTACACCTGCCCACTCTGCCGCGACAAAGGCTCAGCAGACGGAAAATGGTGCGAGTGCTTCCGCCGCCTGCTGCTTAACGCGGCGGCAGAGGACCTTAACAGCATTTCGCCGCTTAAGCTTTCCACCTTTGACAGCTTCAGAACCGATTACTACTCCAACGAAAAAGACCAGACAATCGGCGCAAGTCCGCGCGTGGTTATGCAGCACAACCTAAACTTCTGCCGCAGCTATGCGGAAAATTTCACCATGAAAAGCTGCGGAATACTGATGACGGGCGATACCGGTCTTGGCAAAACGCATTTATCGCTTGCCATTGCAAATACGGTTATCAGAAAGGGCTACAACGTTATATACGGCTCTGCGCCCGAGCTTCTGCGCACGCTGGAGCGCGAATATTTCGGCAAGAGCGACAGCGACACCATGGCAACGCTTGCCGAGTGCGACCTTATCGTACTGGACGACCTTGGCGCGGAAATGGAAAAGCCGCTTTACACCTCGCTGGTGTACGAGCTTATCAACGCCCGCGTAAACCGCGCGCTGCCTACTATCGTAAGCAGCAACCTCTCCCCCGCGGTTATCCGTGCGCGCTATCAGGACAGGATATGGTCAAGGCTGTTCAGCTTTGAGGTGCTTATGTTCATCGGCAGCGATGTAAGGCACATATTACAGCGGTAAACAATTATCCGCGGCGCGTATAGCCGCGGGATTTGGGGCGATACCGCGCAAGAACCATTCTGTGGATTTTTGCGGTACAGCCCGAAAAATAAGGCAACAGGAGGAATTTTACTATGGGAAAACTAAGACTTGGTATGCTGACAAGCGGCGGCGACTGCCCCGGACTTAACGCCACCATAAGAGGCGCGGCAAAGGCGATTTATGAGGCCTTTGGCGAGGACAAGGTGGAAATAATCGGTATTCACGATGGCTATCACGGGCTTATCCACGGCGTATATAAATCCATGAAGCCAAGCGATTTCTCCGGCATTCTTACGCAGGGCGGCACTATCCTTGGCACAAAGCGCACGCCGTTTAAGATGATGCAGATTATCGAGGACGACAAGGTCGACAAGGTAAAGGAAATGAAGCAGACCTATAAGGACCTTAAGCTGGACTGCCTGTTTACCCTTGGCGGAAACGGCACCCACAAAACCGCAAATATGCTGTCCGAGGAGGGACTTAACGTAATTGGTCTGCCCAAAACCATAGACAACGATATTTTCGGCACGGACGTAACCTTTGGCTTCCACTCCGCAGTGGATATAGGAACCGAGGTTATCGACCGCATACACACCACCGCAAACTCCCACAGCCGCATTATGGTTATAGAGATTATGGGCAACAAGGCGGGCTGGCTTACGCTGTACAGCGGTATTGCGGGCGGCGCGGATATAATACTGCTGCCGGAAATCCCCTACGATATTGAAAAGGTTGCCGAAGCCTGCCGCCGCAGAGCCGACGCGGGCAAGGACTTCTCCATTCTTGCCGTTGCCGAGGGCTGCTTTGACAAGGAGGAAGCAAAGCTTAAGAAAAAGGAGCGCGCAAAGCTTCGCGCAGAGCAGGGCATTACCACCGCAACTGAGCGCATTGCAAGGGATATCCGCACAATGACGGGGCTTGAAACCAGAACCGTTGTTCCCGGTCATATTTTAAGGGGCGGCAGTCCCTCGGCATACGACCGTATTCTTGCAACGCAGTTCGGCGCGCACGCGGCGCAGCTTCTTAAAGAGGAGCGCTACGGCTATACCGTGGCCATGGTTGATGGAAAAATCACCGAAAATCCCTTAAGCGAGGTTGCCATGAAAACAAAATTTGTCCCCGTTGACAGCAAGCTGGTAATCACGGCAAGGGATATCGGCATTTCGTTTGGCGACAGGTAAGCGGGCATGAAAAAAAAGCTTATGCTTGCCATGAGCGGCGGAGTTGACAGCTCCGCTGCGCTTGTGCTGCTTACGCAGAATTATGACGTTATCGGCGCAACGCTTGCGCTGTCCGACAGGGACAGCAGCGCGGATATCGCGGACGCAAGGGCGGCGGCGGAAAGGTTTGGCGTGCCGCATTATGTGTTTGAGATGAGGCAGCTTTTCAAGCGCCGTGTTATTGATTATTTTACAGGCACCTATCTTGCGGGCGGCACTCCAAATCCCTGCGTACAGTGCAACAAATATATAAAGTTCGGCGCGCTGCTTGACGAGGCGGACAGGCTTGGCTGCGAATATTTTTCAACAGGTCACTATGCCCGCGTTGAATTTGACGAGGCAAGCGGCAGATATCTGCTTAAAAAGGCGCTTTGCGATGGCGAGCCAAACCCGAAAGACCAAAGCTATGTGCTGTATAATCTTACGCAGGAGCAGCTTAAGCGGATAATCCTCCCGCTTGGCAATATGAACAAAAATCAGGTGCGCGCGCTTGCGGACAGCGCGGGGCTTGTAAACAGCAAAAAAAGTGACAGCCAAGATATCTGCTTTATCCCCGATGGCGACTATGCGGGCTTTATAAGCCGCTGCACGGGCAGCAAGCCTGCCTGCGGCAGCTTTATTGACGCGGACGGAAATATCCTTGGCACGCACAAGGGGCTTATCCACTACACCATAGGTCAGCGCAAGGGACTTGGAATTTCGTTTGGCAAGCCGATGTTTGTGGTGGACAAAAACGCGGAAAGCAACACCGTAACGCTTGGCGAAAGCGAGGCGCTTATGCGGCGGTCGCTTACGGCGCGCGATGTAAATTACATCGCCTTTGAGGCGCTTTGCGCGCCCCTGCCCTGCAAGGCGAAAACGCGCTACTCCCAGAAGGAGCAGCCCTGCACGGTTACACCGCTTGCAGACGGACGCGCAAGGGTGGATTTTGACGAGCCGCAGCGCGCCGTAACCAAGGGTCAATCGGTGGTTTTTTATCAGGGCGATACGGTGCTTGGCGGAGGAATTATAGAATAGAAACTGAAAGGCGGAAATTATGTTTAATATAGCGGTTGCACAATCGGGCGGTCCCACGGCGGCGATAAACGCTTCGCTTACGGGCGTATTCAACGGGGCGGAGCTTTGCCCCGAAATTGATGAGATTTTCGGCGCGGAAAACGGCATTGAGGGTATCATAGGCGACAGGCTGCTTAATCTGCGCAATATACTTATGGACGAGCATGACAAGCAGCTGCTTATGACAACGCCGTCCACTATACTTGGCTCCTGCCGCTTCAAGCTTAAGGATTTTGAGGAGGACGAGGAAAGCTATCTTAAAATTCTTGACACCTTCAACAAGCACAATATCAAGGCGTTTTTCTATATCGGCGGCAACGACTCGATGGATACGGTGATGAAGCTTGACCGCTATTTCACCGCAAACGGTATTGACATAAAGGTGGTGGGCGTTCCAAAGACCATTGACAACGACGTTACGGAAACCGACCACACGCCCGGGTTCGGCTCGGCGGCGAAATACGTTGCAACTTCGCTTCAGGAGATAATCCGCGACTGCCGCGTGTACTCCATTCCCTCGGTTACCATTGTTGAGATTATGGGGCGTGACGCGGGCTGGCTTGCAGCCTCCTCCTGCGTGCTGCGCGCAAACGGCGAGCCTGCGCCTCACATGATTTATCTGCCGGAGGGCGATTTTTCCACAGAGAAGTTTATTTGCGATATAAAGCAGGCGCAGCTTCGCTATAAGGCGGTTATTGTCGCGGTTTCGGAGGGAATACGGCTCAGCGGCGCCGCCGAGGGCGGCACGGACGCCTTTGGTCACGCAATGCTTGGCGGTATCGGCAAGCAGCTTGAAAAGCTTGTCGCGGCTGAAATCGGCTGCAAGGTACGCTCGATAGAGCTTAACGTAATGCAGCGGTGCAGCTCGCACATTGCCTCGCTTACCGACCTTACGGAGGCGGAGCGCATAGGCAGGGAGGCTGTCGGCGCAGTGATAAAACGCGGCGAAAGCGGCGTGATGATGTGCTTTAAGCGCATAAGCAACAACCCCTATCGCTGCGAGGTGGTTTCGGCGGAAATTGCAAAGATTGCCAACCAGGAAAAGAAATTCCCGCGCGAGTGGATAAATCCCGAGGGCAACAACGTGACGGTTGACGCGCTTAATTATTTCCTGCCGCTTATCCAGGGCGAGCCTGAAATTGAGTTCCGCAACGGTATTCCCGTGCATTTCAGACTTAATCAGTAAATCCGATAAACAAAAAATCCGAAGCAATTTTCGCTTCGGATTTTTGTATTTTTTAATTTCCGCCTTTGCATAGTCCTTTACTACGCCGTCGCTCTCGGCAGAGGCTTTCTTCAGCATTTCCAGTCCGTCTGCGCCCCTTCCAAGGCGGGTTTCGTAATAAATGCAGCGTAAAGCCTCCTCAACCGCCGCGCTGAAAAATTTGCCCATATTGAAGTTGCACCCTTTCCTTTCAGAATTTAAAAAACACCGCACAAAAACCGTTTTGGGGATTTTGTGCGGTGCTGCATTAACAATATTATGCCAAATTACTCGGTTGTATAGTTATCGAAGTAGCCCTGGATAAACACGATAGGCGTACCCTTGTCGCCGGAGCCTGATGTAAGGTCGCAAAGCGAGCCGATAAGGTCTGTAAGGCGGCGGGGGGTTGTACCCTCGGACACCATCTGACCGACAAGGCTACCGTCCTTTTCCTGTATCTTGCCCTTGATAGCCTCGCGCAGCGCCTCTCCCGAAAGGTCGGAGAAGTCGTTATCGGCAAGGTATTTCAGCTTAAGCTCGTTGGGAGTGCCGTCAAGACCTGCGGTGTAGGCGGGGGAAACAACGGGGTCTGCAAGTTCCCAGATTTTGCCCACGGGGTCTTTGAACGCGCCATCGCCGTAAACCATAACCTCAACATTCTTTCCGGTTGCAGCCTTAAGCTTTGCCGCGATAGCGTCAACAACAGGCTGGCAGTTTCTGGGGAAAAGCTTTACCTTATCCTCGGTAGCCTTGTTGGAGCCAAGCAGACCATAGCTTTCGTTGCAGCCGCTGCCGTTTACGGGAGCGTTCATGATATCGTCAAGGCCAAGCGCTATATCAGCGCCCGCAGCCTTGAGGATACGCTTGGTTCTTGCGCGGGTGTGAATATCGCAGCAGAGAACGTTCTTTGTGTAATTGAGTATAGCCTTGGGATTGTTGGCAAAAACTATCTCGCAGTCAGCGCCGCTTTCGCGGATAAGCTTCTCATAATATTCAACATAGTCAACGCCTGTGAAGGTGTGCTTCTCATAGCCGAAAAGCTCGCGGTATTTTTCAAGCGAAAGCACATCTGTGTAAGGATTTATGCCCTTTTCGTCAAGCGCGTCAAGGCTTACAAGGTGGTTGCCCACCTCGTCCGAGGGATAGGACAGCATAAGCACAATTTTCTTTGCGCCCTTTGCAATGCCCCTCAGGCATATTGCAAAGCGGTTGCGGCTTAAAATCGGGAAAATAACGCCTACGGTTTCCCCGCCAAGCTTTGCCTTTACGTCAGCGGCGATATCGTCAACGGAAGCATAGTTACCCTGCGCCCTTGCAACGATAGCCTCAGTCATTGCCACAATATCCCTGTCGCGGATTTCAAAGCCACCGTCCTTTGCAGCCTCAAGCACAGAGGCGGTAACGATTTCAACGATGTCATCGCCGCTTCTGATTATAGGTGCTCTGACGCCTCTGGACACAGTACCGATCATACGACTCATAATGTACACTCCTTAAAATTAAAAATCATAGTCATCAGCAAAACGCAGACCTTGCAAAACAACACCGCGATATATTGAACTTCAATCGTGATTTTGTACCAATGTATTGCCCTTGGGCAGATTGGAGTTTTGCTCATGACTGTTAAAAATCAATCGCAACTAACATTTTAACACATTTTTATTGATTTTTCAATAGTATTTTTCATTTTTTTCCGTTCTGCGGAATTTTTTTACGCGCAGCGGGGACTAAAAATGCGCTCCCCGCAGGCGGGCTTACCTGCGGGGAGTACGGCTTTTATCCTTGGGAACGGCTATTCCTCGGATATTTTCACCACCGCCTTGATAAGGTCGGCGGGCTTTTCCTTCATAAGCTTTACTGCTTCGGGAAGCGATTGCCAGCCGTGCATCACATGGGTACACAGCGGGCTTACATCAAGCCTGCCGCGCCGCACAAGCGCGGACAGCTTTTCCATGCGCAGCCTGCCGCCCGGCATAAGTCCGCCGTTAATCCGCTTGTGACCCATGCCCACGCCCCATTCAACGCGCGGTATCTGCACATAATCCGCGCCGCCAAGGTAATTTACGCTGCCTATTCTGCCGCCCGCCTTTACGCATTTTACCGCGGAGGCAAAGGTTTCCTCGCTGCCGCCTGCGATTATAACGCAGTCCACTCCACTCCCCTGCGTAAGGTCAAGCGTCTGCTGCTCGATACTGCCGTTTTTATAGCTGATGAAATCGTCCGCGCCGTACTTTTTTGCCGCGCTTACGCAGGCGGGTCTTGTTCCCACCGCGATTATACGGGAAGCTCCCTTAAGCGCCGCGCCCGCAACCGACATAAGTCCCACGGGGCCTATGCCGATAACAAGCACGGTATCGCCGTACTGCACCTCTGCAAGCTCCGCCCCGTGGAAGCCCGTGGGCACCATATCCGAGAGCATACACGCGTCTGCGGTATCCATTCCCTCGGGCATAAGGGCAAGGTTTCCGTCGGCGTCGTTTACATGAAAATACTCCGCAAAAACTCCGTCCTTGATGTTTGAGAATTTCCAGCCCGCCAGCATTCCGCCCGAGTGCATGGGAAATCCCGCCTGCGCTTCAAGCGAGTTCCAGTCGGGCGTTATCGCGGGAACAAGCACCCTGTCGCCCGCCTTGAAATCCTTTACCATGGAGCCTACCTCGGTTACAACGGCGCAGCATTCGTGACCAAGGATAAGGTTTTGGCGCTCGCCTATTGCGCCCTCGTACACGGTATGGATATCGGAGGTGCAGACCGCCACCGCAAGCGGGCGGCATATTGCGTCCATCGGTCCGCAGGCGGGAATTTCCTTATCAATCCAGCCTGCTTCCCCTATTTTCAGCATTGCAAAAGCTTTCACAACAATCACTGCCTTTCTTTTTTGGGAAATCTGTTCCTACAATCAGCTGCAAATACAGCTTCTGACATAGTATAGACAAAGGAATGTCAAATATACTGGGGAAGCACTGATTAAATCAAATTCGCCGCGCTCAAACGAGCGCACTCGCGCGGCTGAATTTGATACGCTGCCGTTTTAATCAGTGCGTCCCCGGGAAGCACTGATTAAATCAAATTCGCCGCGCTCAAACGAGCGCACTCGCGCGGC
>CAZLBL010000016.1:0-21945 GCA_964557825.1 uncultured Ruminococcus sp. | reverse complement strand
TGAATTTGATACGCTGCCGTTTTAAGCAGCATATCCCGTAAAACGAAAAAATCCCACACCCGCAGGGCGGGCATGGGATTTCAATCACGAATTTTTCCTGCAAAGCAGGCAGTGAAGGTCAATAGGTCAAGCGCGATTAAACATCGGTATCGCGCAGGGTGAACGCGCCTACAAGCTGCTTAAGCATGGTAGCCTGACCCGAAAGCTCCTCGGCTGCCGCTGCGGACTGCTCTGCTGTGGCGGAGTTTGTCTGCACAACCGCCGAAATCTGCTCTATGCCTATGGTAATCTGCGCGGAGGAATCGGCAATGTTGATGGTTTCGGTTTCGATATCCTCGTTAAGCTTTGCAACCTCGCCTGCGGACTGCGCAACAGAAACCATCTTATCGGCAACCTCGCCCACAAGTGCGCTGCCATGCTCGATAGCGGCAACGGTATCCTCGATAAGCTGTGTTGTGCTGTTTGCGGCCTGCGCACTCTTGCCGGCAAGGTTGCGCACCTCGGTGGCAACAACCGCAAAGCCCTTGCCCGCAGCGCCTGCTCTTGCCGCCTCAACAGAAGCGTTAAGCGCAAGTATGTTGGTCTGGAACGCTATATCCTCGATAACCTTGATAATCTTCTTGGTTTCCTCGGAGGATTTGCTGATATCCTGCATTGCCGCTACAAGCTCGTCAAGCTTGTTGTTTGCCTCGCCCATTTCGCCGCCTGCCTGATTTGTCTTGTCTGCCGCGTTTTTAGCTGCGGCTGCGGCTTCCTTGGTCTTTTCGGCGATAACGTTGATGGTTGCGGCAAGCTCCTCAATGGAGGCAGCCTGCTCTGTTGCGCCCTGCGCAAGAGCCTGCGCGCCGTCCGATACCTGGTCTGCGCCGACAAGCACCTGCTCTGACGCTACGTTTATCTGCGCCATGGAATGGCTTAGTTTGTGGTTTATATCCTTAAGATATGTAAGAAGCTTTTCATAATCGCCGATATAATAATCTGCGTGCTCGCCCGTGTGGACGTTAAGGTTGCCCTCCGACATCTGACCAAGTATCCTACGGATATCGCCGATGATGTTGTTAAGTCCATCAACGGTGTACTTTGCAGCCTCGGCAAGGATACCAGTTTCGTCCTTGGATTTAACCTCGGGAACGGGGCTTGACAGGTCGCCTTGAGCAAGCCGCTTTATGCGCTCTGTGCAAATTTTTATGGATTTGCCTATCTTTACGCCCAATCCGATAGATATACCCGTACCTATAAAGCAAGCCACAACAATCATTGCTATGGTAAGGATAATCGCAACATAGGTGCCGCCGAGGTAGTCAGACTTAGGCGCCCAAACCGCGATAGACCAGCCGTCTGTACCCTCAACGGGGGCATAAGCGATAAAGTAATCCGTTCCGTTTTCGTTAAAGGTTTCAAAGCCGGTTTCGCCTGCTCTCATCTTTGCGTGAATTGCAGCGGTATCCGCATAGCCGGAATCAGTCTTTGCCTTTTCCTCAACATTTTCGCCGTTTATAACCAACTGGCTGTCAACATCGGCGATAGTATTGCCGTTCTCGTCAATGATGTAAGCCAGGCTGTTATCGCTGATATCAATTTCTCTCATGATATCATTGAGAAACTCGGAATCGGGAACAGCGAAAACGCAGCCTGCGGGCTTTGAGCCGTACACGCCGTTCTCCCACAGCGGAGCGGCAAATATCATTACCGTCTCGCCCGTTGCTCTGGAAACGGTCGGCTCTGTTATTGTTGTTTTGCCCTGCATTGCGTTTATAAAGTACTCTCTGTCGGAGTAATTGTTGCCATCAGAGCAATTACCCTCGGAATCGACTATTCTGATATAATCAAACCCAAACTGCGCCAGCGATTGTTCAAGGATTTCCTCCTTGTCAGCCTGAGATACGGAGGGATTTGAAAGACGGGTCATAAGACCAAGCTGCTTGACAACATTTATGTATGAAGTCATCTCCCACTCCGCGCGCTCAGCCGCCACCATTATGGCGGTGTGCATTCCGTCCTGTGCAAGGTCCTTAGCGGTGTTCGCGGTCATAAGGCAGGAGAATATGCCCAGTGAAAGAAGCGAAATTGCTACCGTCAGGAACATTGCAAGAAAAATTTTCTTTCCTATGGATTTCATAAAACAACCTCCTTGTTATTTCATCATCAAAGCAAAATTCTGACAGCGCATTCCGCTTTGACGATGTAATACCTGCCTGTACGCACACAGCAAAATCTTCATCTGCCTGCGTGCAAGGCAATATTCAGATATAAACATCTTACACTTATTATATCATGCTACTACACTAAAGTCAATAGCCTTTATCAACAATTTTATCTGCAAAGACGAAAAAATCCCCCCGAAGCAAATCGGGAGGGTGAATTGTGCGGTATAACTTAGGCAAGATGTCCCCCGCCTCTTAGGCGGCGGGTTCCATTTACCATTCAGTAGGGGATACAATCCCCTACTGAATGGCAGGTTGGCAAAGCAGTGTCGAACTTGTTCGATACGCCCTTAGCCACGTTAAATGACGGGGCAAGCCCCTTATTGAATCAGCACCTTAAGCCGTATTCGCGATACTTGCAGGTATCTTTCATGCCGCAGTCGCCGCAGCTTTTGCGCTTTCTTTCAAGCTCGCCCCGCGACAGACCGATAATGCCGATGGTGCTTTTCTGCGGGGTAAGCATATGCGTTGCCGTGCAGCACACGCCAAGCTTTCTTACGGCGTCCACGCTTGCTATAAGCAGCGGCGCAAGCTCTATCGGAAAATCGCCGTAGCCGCAGCCGTAGCACCATGTGGTGAAATAGCCGCTCATGCTTTCAAGAAGCTTGCGGCGTGCCTCCTCCGCGACCTGCTCCACAAGGGCGTTTGCAAGCGCGTCGGTTATAACCGCCTTCATGCTGTCGTCAACCTCAAGCCGTCTTATAAACCTGTCGGTATCGGAGGAAAGGGTAACGCACAGCACCGCCGCCTTATCGCAGCCCGAAAGATGTTTTTCTATATCCTGACCCTCCAGCCAGAAATCACAGCCCGCAAGGTGCATACGCTTTCCATCGCGCACCACGTCAAAAACGCGCCATGTAAACTGCGGGCGCGCCGCCTTAAGCAGCTCCTGCTCACACTCGTCAATGGCGCGGCACACGCGCTCATCGGGGGCTTCCTTATAGCCCATATAGCGCAGCGCCTCGGCGCGGTTGATTGTTTTTATCTCACTGTTCATGCTCGTATCACCTTTTCAACGCTTTCGCTTATTTTTCTTGCGATATATGGATTGTTCATTGTGTACAGATGTATACCGTCAACGCCGTTTGCCACAAGGTCTATAATCTGGTCAACCGCGTAGGCAATGCCCGCGTCGCGCATAGCCTCCTCGTTGTCGCCGTAGCGCTGGATAAGCTTTACAAATTTGGGCGGCAGGCTTGCGCCGCACATTGTCACCATGCGGTTTATCTGCTTTGCGTTTACGCAGGGCATAATTCCTGCCTCTATGGGAACGTCTATGCCCGCAATGCGCGCCCTTTCAAGAAAAGCGTAGAAGCTTGCGTTATCAAAGAAAAGCTGCGATATAAGGTGGCTTGCGCCCGCGTCAACCTTTCTTTTTAGATTTTGTATATCCTCAACGATATTTGCGGACTCTGCATGGCACTCGGGATAGCACGCGCCCGCAAAATCAAGCGCGCAGCGCGGCTTCATGTAGGCGATAAGGTCGCTTGCGTGCTTAAAATCCTGCTTTGGCGGGATATTGGGGTTGATATCGCCGCGCAGCGCCAGCACGTTTTCAATGCCGTACTCCTCAAAAAGACCGATGGCGCGGTCTATATCCTGCCTGTCGGAGTTTATGCAGGTAAGGTGCGCCACCGACTCCGTATGGCAATGCGTTTTTATGTAGCGCGCAAGCTCCGCCGTGGAGCCGCCCGCCGCCGAGCCGCCCGCGCCGTAGGTTACGCTGATAAAATCGGGGCGCAGGTCGCTTAGCGCTTCCAGCGTTTTATATACTGTGTCGATAGAGCCGTCCTTTTTGGGCGGAAAAATCTCAAAGGAGAACACGGTTCTACCGTTCTCAAACAGGTTTGCAATTTTCATTTATGTCTGATACCTCAATCTGCGTCAAATCTGCTCCAGCGCCCTTGCAAGCTGGTCGGGGCAGGAAGTGCCCTTTGCGCCGCAGCGTATTCCCGAAAGGCGCTTTATAACCTCCTCGACAGGCATACCCTCGCAAAGTCTTGCGATACCCTGCAGATTTCCGCTGCAGCCGCCTGTGAATACTATATTCTTCACCTTGCCGTCCTCAACCTCAAGCGTTATTTTCCGCGAGCATACGCCGCTGGGCTTAAATTCGTAGTTCATACTTCCTCCTTACAGCGCGTCCATTCGTCCGCAACAGCCTTTGCAACCGCCTCCGCAACGGATTTGTCAAGCGCGCTTGGAATAATATAATCGGCGTTAAGCTTGTCCGCGGGGATAAAATCCGCGATGGCATGAGCCGCCGCAAGCTTCATTTCCTCGGTAATCGCCCTTGCCCTCACGCCAAGCGCGCCCTTGAACACGCCCGGGAAAACAAGCACGTTGTTAATCTGGTTTGGATAGTCGCTGCGCCCCGTTCCCACGATAAACGCGCCCGACTGCTTTGCAAGGTCATAGGTGATTTCGGGGTCGGGGTTTGCCATTGGGAACAGCACGGGCTTTTCCGCCATGGACTGCACCATCTCCGGCGTGACAAGATTTGGCTTTGACACGCCGACAAAAACGTCCGCGCCGCGCATAGCCTCTGCAAGACCGCCCTTGCGGCAGTTTTTGTTGGAGATACGCGCCATCTCTGCGTGCGCGGGATTTTCATAAACGCCGTCGCTGTTTATTATGCCGCACAAATCCACCATTATAAGGTCGCCGACGCCAAGCTTAAGAAGAAATTTTCCTATCGCAACGCCCGCCGAGCCTGCGCCGTTTATCACAACCGTGATATCCGGAAGCCGCTTGCCCGCAAGCTTCATGGCGTTGATAACCGCCGCGCCCACAACAATCGCCGTGCCGTGCTGGTCGTCATGGAAAACGGGGATATCAAGGCGCTGCTTCAGCTTTTCCTCAATCTCAAAGCAGCGGGGCGCAGAGATATCCTCAAGATTTATCCCGCCGAAGCTGTCGGAGATAAGCTCGATAGTGCGCACGATTTCATCGGGGTCCTTGCTTTTTATGCACAAGGGGAACGCGTCAACCCCCGCAAACTCCTTGAAAAGGCAGCATTTGCCCTCCATTACCGGCATTCCTGCAAGTCCGCCGATATCGCCAAGCCCAAGCACCGCCGTGCCGTCTGTGATAACCGCCACAAGGTTGCTTCTGCGGGTAAGGCTGTATGAAAGCTGCGGGTCGCGCGCTATTTCAAGGCAGGGCTGCGCAACGCCGGGCGTATACGCAAGCGACAAATCCTCGCGCGTTTCTATTCTGGCGCGGGAAACAACCTCAAGCTTTCCCTGCCACTCATAATGCTTCTGCAATGCCTGCTGTTTTATGTCCATCTTTCTTCGTCCTTTTATGCTGATTTATGTAATTAAAAAAGTTTATGCAAACGCGCTTTAAGCCTTGCCCTTGTGGCTTAATATCCTGTTAAGCGACTCCTCCGGGGTGAGGTTTGAGCCTATCTGTATCGCGTAGTGGTTGTAAAAGCCGTGGAAATCAGAGCCGCCCGTTGTTATAAGACCGTGTGCGTGGGCAACGCCCTCAAGGCGCGCCCTGAAAGCTTCGTCAGCGCTGGTGTGCCATACCTCAACGCCGTCAAGCTCCCCCGACTTTGCAAGCTGGTTAAGCAGGTCAAGGCTGTCGTAGACCTTGGGGTGTGCCATAACGGCAATGCCGCCGCTTGCGCGGATAAGCGTGGTGACAAAGTGAACGTCGGGGTAAAAATCCGCCTCGGACTTTACTTCCTCGCTGCAAATGCCGCGCTCCCTGTCGAATATATCGTCATAAACCTCGCCGTAAAGCTCGGTTGTGTAGCCGTAGTCCATCAGCGCGTGCATTATATGGCATTTGTAGATCGCCTTGCTGCCCGCCGAATAGCGCAGTATGCTCTCCAGTGTGATGGGATATTTATCCAGAACCTTAAGCGCCATGCGCTTGCCAAGGTTCATTCTGCCCTCGGAGGTGCGCAGGCACAAGCCCTCAAGCCTGTCGGGCTTCTGCGGCATATAGCAGAGTATATGCACCTTTCTGCCGCGCTCGCCGTCAAACGCCGAAAACTCAACAGCGGGGATAACGTTTACGTTATAGCGCTTTCCCAGCACAGCCGCCCTTGATGAGGAGGCAAGGCTGTCATGATCGGTTATGGCGAGATAACGCACATCGTCCCTGTCGGCCTGTCTGATGATGTCGGATATGCCGAGCGAACCATCGGAAATGGTGGTATGGCAATGGAGATCAGCTTTCATTAAAGTCACCTCATAGCAGATTTCACGGCGGTTAAGCGCCGCGGACGGTCGTTATGCGCGGGTTCTGCGGCAAACGACACAGTACCATTTAATATTATACACCAATATCAATAAAAATGCAAGTGCTGCAAATAAAAAATGTATACGGCAGATTTTCCGGGAAATTATCCGCAAAGCTATTGACAAAATAAGCCGCCTGTGCTACAATATGACCATGATATCATTTTGATATCAAAAAGAACAACGTGGAGGGTAATACATATGGAAAATCAAAAACAACTAACCTATGAGGAGCGCGAGCTTCACGCGGCAAGCGGCTGGGCGGTGCTGATACTTGCCATTATCCTGTATCTTGGCGCGCTTGTGCTGACAATCGCGGGCGGCGTTACACTGGAGGAAACCGACAGCAGTGCGGCAGGCATAGCGATGTTTATTGCGGGCATAGCGTGGCTTGGCATAGGCTGGATTCCGTTTATGGGTCTGCGCATAATCAAGCCCAACGAGGCTATGGTGCTTACGCTGTTCGGCAGATATACCGGCACGCTTAAGCGCGAGGGCTTCTTCTTTATCAACCCCTTCAGCACGGCGGTAAATCCCGAGAGCAATACGGGCATAAGCATAAGCACAGACGCCGCCCATGTAAAGCTTTCTTCCAAAAAGCTTTCGCTTAAGGCGCTTACCCACGACAACCGCAAGCAGAAAATCAACGACCAGATGGGTAATCCCATAGAGGTGGGAATTGTGGTTATCTGGCGGGTTGTAAACACGGCAAAGGCTGTGTTTAATGTTGACAACTACAAGGAATACCTGTCGATACAGGCGGACTCCACGCTGCGCGATGTTGTAAGGTGCTATCCCTATGACTCCACAGACAGCGATGAAAAGACGCTGCGCGGCTCCTCTCAGGAGGTAAGCGAGCTTCTTCGCGAGCAGCTTCAGCAGCGCGTTGAGAACGCGGGACTGGAAATTATAGAAGCGCGGATAACCCACCTTGCCTACGCGCCCGAAATTGCCGCCGCAATGCTTCAGCGCCAGCAGGCAACCGCAATAATAGAGGCGCGGCAGAAGATAGTTGACGGCGCTGTGGGCATGGTGGAAATGGCGCTTAACAAGCTGTCGGAAAGCGAAATTGTGGAGCTTGATGACGAGCGCAAGGCGCAGATGGTTTCCAACCTGCTTGTGGTTCTCTGCGGAAACAAGGACGCCCAGCCGATTGTAAACAGCGGCAGCATATACTAATCCGCAGCATGAGCAAAAAATCACCGAAAGGGGGGGGCGCAGCGATGGCTGAAGAAAAGGATAAAAACAGCAAAAAGCAGGTGCCGCTGCGCCTGTCCGCAAAGCTTTACAACGAGCTTATGCAATGGGCAGAGGACGATTTCCGCAGCGTAAACGGGCAGATTGAATATCTGCTTACAGAGTGCGTTAAGCACAGGAAAAAGAACTTCCGAAAGGAGGAGGAATAATGGGCGAGAAAGTAATAATGCTTCTATGCGTTTTTCCTATGCCGGTCATTATGATGATTACGGGGCTTGTGGTGTGGAAGCTTCCCGCGGAGTACGGCGGACTTGGCTACCCCACCCCAATGTCGCAGAAAAATCAGCTTACATGGAAAGTGGCGCAGCTTACGGCGGGCAAGGCTTTTTTCTTCACGTTTCTTGCGGCGCTGCCGATATCGGTAATCGCGCAGATTATGCCGATGATTTTCCACCTTCACGAGGACGCGGCAGCGCACTTTTGCCTTGGGATAACCTGCGCGCAGACGCTTGCGCTGATAATCCCGATAACCATTACGGAACGCACGCTGCACCGCTGCTTCAACAAGGACGGCAGCCTAAAAGAGTAAGTCCGCAGCGTAAAATAAATCCCCCTCTTTTCCAAGAGGGGGATTTTATTATTGCTTACAGATAAATCTTGTTTGCCTTGTAATCAACCATAAAGGTGAAGTAGCGGCGAATGTAGAAGTTTGCGTATGTAAAGATAAGGCACGCAAGCGGCAGCCATAAATCTATCGCAACGGCAATCAGCAGACCGGTGAAATCAATCTCATCTGCCGCAAAGAAGGGCGAAGCCACGCCAAAGATTATGATAATCTCGGTTACAATAAGCAAAATTCTGCCCGCATTTTTGCCCCAGAAAATACAGAGTGCCGAAATAAGGGACAGCAGCAATATCAAAAAGATGTAAAAACCTGTAAAACCGCCCGTGAAAGCCATAACAGCGTTATATACAAAAAATATAGCGGCGATAATGCACGCACGGGTCTTGCCCTTTTCCGCGTCCTTCAGCCAAGCTCTGTGTTCATTTACCAATTTTGAATCTGCCATAACAAATAAAGTCCTTTCCGCACCTGCCGTGTAAACGTTTAATGGGACACGGCACACTTATACCTGTGCTTACAATATATTATACAACATATCAAATTAACAGTCAACACACTTTTATCAAATTCGTTAATTTTAACAAATCATTCGCGGGCGCTTTAGGGATTTCGCCAAGCGCCGCGACTGCCGTATCAATCAAGGAAAATGCGCAGATTTTTGCTTCTGGAAGCCTGACGCAGCTTGCGCAGCGCCTTTGCCTCTATCTGTCTGATACGCTCCCGCGTAACCTTGAACTCGCGCCCCACTTCCTCCAGCGTATGCGAACGGTCGCTGCCTATTCCGTAGCGGAATTTAAGCACGTCGCGTTCCCTGTCGGGCAGGGTGTTCAGCGCCTTGTCAAGCTCGTCCCTGAACACCGCCTGCATTGCGCTGTCGATAGGCGCGGGAGCGTCCTCATCGGGAATAAAGTCGCCAAGATAGCTGTCCTCCTCCTCGCCAACGGGCGCCTCAAGCGAAACGGGGTCCTGCGCGATACGGATAATTTCACGCACGCGGTCGGGCTGCATATTAAGTTCCTTTGCAACCTCCTCTATCGTTGGCTCGTGTCCGTTCTTGTGAAGCAGCATGGTCTGCGCCTTTTTCACTTTGGTTATTGTTTCCACCATATGCACGGGGATACGGATAGTTCTTGCCTGGTCGGCAATGGCGCGGCTTATGGATTGCCTTATCCACCATGTGGCGTAGGTTGAGAACTTATAGCCCTTTGTGTGGTCAAACTTCTCCACCGCCTTGATAAGACCGATATAGCCCTCCTGGATAAGGTCAAGAAACGGCATTCCCCTGCCGACATAATGCTTTGCTATGCTGACGACAAGGCGCAGGTTTGCTTCTATAAGGCGCTCGCGCGCGCTGTCGTCGCCGCTGCTGATTTTCTCGGCAAGCTGTATCTCCTCCTCGGTTGTAAGCAGCGGGATACGGCCTATTTCCTTAAGATGGATTTTTACAGGGTCGTCCACTGCAATTCCGTCAGAACCATAATCATCGTCATCTGTGAAATCAAGCGCACCGGAAAGGTCTGTATCGATGTTATAGTCGTCCACAATTTCAATATTGTTATGCTCCAGGTCATCGTAAAGCTTGTTAATCTGCTCAACGTCAAAATCAAGCTCCTCAAGTGCGTCGGTTATCTGCTTGGTGGTAAGCTTGCCGCTGCGTTTGCCCTGCTCCAGAAGTCCGGCAAGCACTGATTTTGCATTGTTAGCCATAATCTATCCTTTCGTATCTGCAACCTATGTAACGGTATCCTATGCTTTATTCAAGAAAATCCTTAAGTTTTCGGCTTCTTGTGGGGTGACGGAGCTTTCGTAGCGCCTTTGTTTCAATCTGCCTTATACGCTCCCTTGTAACCTCAAACTCCTGACCTACCTCCTCAAGCGTGCGCTGCCTGCCGTCGATAAGTCCAAAGCGCAGGATTATAACGCGCTTTTCCCTCTCGGTAAGGGTGTCAAGCACCTCGCCCAGCATCTGCTTAAGCACGCTGTTGCAGGCCTCGTCTGCGGGGGCGGGTGCTTCCTCATCGGGGATAAAGTCGCCAAGGTGGCTGTCCTCCTCCTCGCCGATAGGCGTTTCAAGCGAAACGGGGTCCTGCGCAATGCGGATAATCTCGCGCACCTTATCGGTTGACATTCCAAGCTGCTCTGCTATTTCGTCCTCGGTAGGCTCGCAGCCGTTCTCGTGCAGAAGCTGGCTTTGCATTTTCTTAACCTTTGTTATGGTTTCCACCATATGGACGGGTATGCGGATTGTGCGCGCCTGGTCGGCGATTGCCCTTGTTATGGACTGTCTTATCCACCATGTGGCGTAGGTTGAAAACTTGAAGCCCTTTGTGTAGTCAAACTTATCCACCGCCTTGATAAGCCCCAGGTTTCCCTCCTGTATAAGGTCAAGGAACTGCATACCGCGCCTTACATATTTTTTGGCGATACTGACAACCAGCCTGAGGTTAGCCTCGCTTAAACGTTTTTTGGCGGCGGGGTCGCCTGTTGCCATGCGCTCTGCAAGCTTTATTTCTTCCTCTGCGGTAAGCAGCGGGATACGGCCTATCTCTTTAAGGTACAGCTTTACGGAGTCGTCCGCAAGCATACCGTCGGTATCATAGCTGTCGTCGTACTCCTCGCTTTCGGCGAACTCCAGAATGGCTTCTATATCAAGGTCGGCGGTGTAATCGTCGACTATCTTGATATTAAGGTTATCCAACTCCTCATACAGACCGTTAATCTGCTCTGCGTCGAAGTTAAGCTCCTCCAGCACATCGGTAATCTGCTTTGTGGTAAGACTTCCTGTTTTTTTACCGTTGTTCAGCAGCTCGCGAAGTGCCGTTGAATTAGTGGTGTTTTCTGTCATTTGGTTTTTTTCTCCTTTTGCTTTTGTGCGAATGCAAGCAGCTCGTCTGCGGACATACTGCCTGCGGCGGTGGCTGTGCCGCTCTCGGCGTACTCGTTAAGTATCTTTATATAATCGTCAAGAGCCTGCACATCGTGCTTGAATGCGGCAAAATCGTTAAGCATACCTGTTATTCTGCCCATCTGCGCACTGTCAAATTCCTCGTTGAAGACTGTCATTTCAAGGGGGGAATTTTGTCTTATTATGCCTTTCATATAATCGAACACGCGGCGGTTAAAATCCGTTGCAAAGCCGCCCGTAAGCCGTTTTTCTATATAATCCAGCTTGTCCGGATTGCTGAACAGAAAGCACAGCACGCCGCGCTCTGCCTTTTCCTCGCGGGGGAGCATTGCGGACTGCGGATTTATCTTATCGGTATTTCTTGGCGAAACAAGATTGCGCACCTCGTCGCGCCTGCCGCGTTTTTTCATGCGGTTAATCTCGCTGTCTACGGCGAATTTTACTGTTTCTGCGGGAATACCCGCCGTCTGCGCCGTGCGCGAAATATAAACTCCCCTGTCAAGCGGATTGGTAATCTGCGCAAGAAAAACCACCGCCCTTTTGAGGTATGCGGAGCGGTCCTCGTCCTTGTTTACAAGGTCAAGCCCGTTCTGAAGCTTTGAAAGCTCGTAATCGATAGCGCCGCCGGAGCTGTCGATAAGGTGTCCGAACGCCTCCGCGCCGAACTTCTGTATAAACTCATCGGGGTCCTTTGCGCCCTGCATTTTAAGCACGCGGGTCTTAACGCCCGCCTCTGTAAGCAGGTTAATCCCGCGGGACGCCGCTTTCTGCCCGGGACCGTCGGAGTCATAGGACAGGATAACCTCGGACTTGCCCATACGTCCTATAAGCCGCGCCTGGCTTGGCGTTATCGCGGTGCCAAGGGTGGCAACGGCGCTGTCAAATCCCGCCTGGTGCATGGCGATAACGTCCATATACCCCTCGCACAGGATAAAATAATCCGCCCTGCTGTTTTTGGCGTAGTTAAGGGCAAACAGCGTTTCACGCTTCTGAAAGACAAAGGTTTCATCGCTGTTAAGGTATTTTGCGGGAGCGTCCGCCGAAAGCGCGCGCCCGCCGAAGGCTATCACATTGCCGCGCGTATCGAAAATTGGAAACATAACGCGGTGGCGGAATTTATCGTATACCCTGTTATTATTGCGTACAAGCAGCGCGCCCTGCTGAAGCTCGTCCTCGGTAAAGCCGCAGCTTTTCATGTAGTAGTGCAGCTTGTGATAATCGTCCGCCGCATAGCCTATGCCGAAACGCTTTATGGTGTGGTCTGAAAGTCCGCGCCTGCGGATATACTCAAGCCCCTCGCCGCCCTCGGGTGTGAAAAGCTGCTGGTGGAAAAATCGACCCGCCGTGCGGTTCATCTCATAAAGGCGCTGACGCAGCCGTGCGCTGCCATCGTCCCTGTCCTCGGGCATAGCCATGCCCGCGCGCTGTGCAAGGAAGCGCACAGCCTCCATATAATCAAGGTTTTCAATGCTTTTTATGAATGTAACCACATCTCCGCCCGCGCCGCAGCCGAAGCAGTAATAGCTTTGCGTATCGGGGTAGACATGGAAGGAGGGCGTTCTTTCCGAGTGGAACGGGCAGCGGCAGGAATACGTGCTTCCCGCGCGCTTAAGCTCCACATAGCCCTGCACAACCGAAACTATATCGTTATTGTCGCGCAGCTCGCGCAGAAAGCCATCGGGCAAAGCCACGGAAAACACCTCCTTTCTTTTCGGGGGGCAAGACCCGCCGTTACCTGAGGCCAAGCCAGCCGTTTGGTATACAAATCTCCTTGAACAGGCTGACGGCGTAATCGTCCGTCATGCCGCTGATAAAATCGCCCACGGCGGCTTCAAGACCGTACCGCTCTGCAAGGCGCAGGTACAGCGGCGGCATTTTGCCGCTGTTCTTCATAAAATAGCCAAACAGAAATTCAACAATATAATGCGCCTTATCCATCTCTGAAATGGTGGGTGCGGCACGGTAGACGCGCTCAAACATAAACCGCCGCAGCTCGTCATGCGCATTTTTAATCTGCGCGTCCATGCCGATATTTTCCGCGCCGTGGCTTACAAGCGCGCCGACAAGCGTGGAAATGCGCGCGGATTTGGTCGCGCCAAGCACCCTTACGGGCATTTCGGGCAGGTCGCTGTCGCGGATAACGCCGCCGCGTATCGCGTCCTCAATATCGTGGTTTATGTAGGCAATCTTGTCGCAGAAGCGCACAACCATGCCCTCCCTGGTATACGGCTCCGGCGCGCTGCCAGAGGTGGTGTGCCCCACAATTCCGTCTATAACCTCGGCGGTGAGATTAAGCCCTCTGCCGTCCTTTTCTATAAGCTGAACCACGCGCTTTCCCTGAAGATTATGGGAAAAGCCGCCCGGCAGCAGCGCGTCAAGCGTCCGCTCGCCGTCATGACCGAAGGGCGTATGCCCAAGGTCATGCCCAAGGGCGATTGCCTCTGTTAAATCCTCGTTAAGACCAAGCGCGCAGGCAACCGTGCGCGAAATCTGGCTTACCTCAAGCGTGTGCGTAAGCCGCGTCCTGTAATGGTCGGAATGGGGGATTAAAAAAACCTGCGTTTTGTGCTTTAATCTGCGGAACGCGTTGCAGTGGATTATCCTGTCGCGGTCGCGCTGAAAATCCGTACGGAAGTCGCAGGGCTTCTCGTAAACAGCCCTGCCGCGGCTGTCCGCAGCCTTGCAGGCAAACCGGCACAGCGTAAGACGCTCGTTTTCCATTATCCGCTCTCTTGGCAGCACTAAAACCACCCCCGCAAATTAGTTCTTAAACCGCTCCTGTCCCCACCAATCGGGAACAAGCTGCCTCAGCCGCACGGTGGCGCGGCTCTCATAATCCGTCAATATTTCAATGCCGCCGCTGTCCTTTGAAAGCTGCAGCATAAATTCTCTGCAAGCGCCGCAGGGCGAACCTACCCTGCCATCGGGCATAACGGCAACCACCTTGTCTATTTCATGCTCGCCGTTTGTCAGCATATTTGCCATGGCGTTTCTTTCGGCGCACATTCCAAGCGATGAACAGGTATCAATACACACGCCGACATAGATATTACCGGACTTTGTGAGTATAGCCGCGGCAACCCCGCCCGCCTCCACAAAGGGCGAAACGGTGCGGTTATTCTGCACGCTTTTTGCGGCATTATACAGCTTTTCCCATATATCCATACGCTATTCACCCCTCTGTTAATATATACAGATTTCGACCTGTGATAACCTTTTTCTGCAGCGCATTTTTGTTAATTCTACGCAAAATCGTAATTGATTTTTTGTGCAGTTTCCACAGATACATTTCCGTTGCAGATATCAACAAGCTTATCCTTCAGCCTCTGCGCCTGCTCCTCGCGGATATAAAGCGTTATGCAGACGTTATCCGCGAAATCCTCGCGCTCAACGCGGGCGTCAAAATCCGCAAAAACCTGCGCAAGCCTGCCGTACAGCCCGTAATCCACCGTCACCGCAAGCTGCTCCGCCGCAGCCATACACTTAATCTGCGCCGCGTCCACCGCGTCCTTTGCGCCCTTTGTGTAGGCGCGGACAAGTCCGCCCGCGCCAAGCAGCACCCCGCCGAAATACCGCGTAACCACGCAGCACACATCGGTAAGTCCCTCCTTGCGCAGAACCTCATAAATCGGAACGCCCGCCGTGCCGCCCGGCTCGCCATCGTCGCTGTGGCGGGCGGAGTTGTTCTCGCGCAGGATATAGGCATAGCAGTTGTGGGTAGCCTTGCGGTGCATGGCGCGTATCTGCTCGATAAAAGCTATCGCCTGCTCCTCGGTCTGCACGGGACAGAGATAGCCTATAAACTCGCTCTTTTTTTCGATGAATTTCGCCTGACACGGCGCGGCGATGGTTTTGTATTCCATAAGCTGCTCCTTTTGGTCTGCGCCCGAAAAAATCGCGGCGACAGGTAAATCCGCTAACGCAAGCAAGCCGTCCTCAGGCTGGATTTTTCCTGCCGTGGGCGGCTGTTTGTACGGTCGGCAACGCAAAAACTCACGCACAAATTCCTTATGCGTGAGTTTTGGTTATACTGCAAAATTGATTTTACTTGCCCATGTTGTAACGCTTCTTAAATCTGTCAACACGTCCGCCTGTATCAACAAGCTTCTGCTTGCCGGTGAAGAAGGGGTGGCACTTGGAGCAGATTTCTACTCTGATATCACCCTTTGTGGAGCGTGTTTCGATCTCGTTACCGCAAGCGCATCTGATTGTAGCAGCCTCGTATGCGGGATGGATACCTTCCTTCATGTATGTCACCTCAATCCGTATATTTAATCATTACAAGTTAAGATTATATCACACTTTTCAGAAAAATGCAATAGGTTTTTCAATTTTTTTATTAAAAACCGAGGATTTTTGTAAAATCGCCCGAAAGCTTCTCCTGAAGCTGCACTGCCTGTGCCTTGTCAGCGCCCTTTGTTGTGTAATAAACCTTGATTTTAGGCTCTGTGCCAGAGGGTCTGATGATAACGCTTGCGTCGTCCTCAAGATAGAACGTGATAACATCGGACTTTGGCAGGGTAAGCTTTTCAGCCGCGCCCGTCTTGGTGCAGGTCTTTGTGGAAGCCGCATAATCCGCAACCGCCAGAACCTGCATACCGCCGATGGTCTTGGGAGCGTTCTCGCGAAGGGAGGTCATAATCTCCTTCATGCGCTGCATTCCGCTTGCGCCCTCGCAGGTGAAGTTTTCAAGCTTGTTGAAGTAAACGCCGTACTCGTCATACATACGCTTTCTAGCCTCGATAAGAGAAATGCCCTTTGTGCGGTAGAACGCTGCCATCTCGCAGATAAGCATGGAGGCAACAACCGCGTCCTTATCCCTTACATAGCCGCCCGCAAGGTAGCCGTAGCTTTCCTCAAAGCCGAAGATATAGCGGTTTTCCTCGCCCTTTTCCTCCAGCCAGCCTATCTGCTCGCCGATAAACTTGAAGCCTGTAAGCACCTCGCGCAGCTCCACGCCGTACTTTGCGCAGATTGCCTTGGTGATATCGGTGGTAACGATAGTTTTAACCGCAATGGGATTTTCGGGCATTGTGCCAAGCGCGATACGCTCCTTGCAGATATACTCCAGCAGCAGCGCGCCCACCTCGTTGCCGGTAAACAGCTCGTAGCGGTCGCCATCTGGGACGGCAATGCCCACGCGGTCGCAGTCGGGGTCGGTGGCAAGCAGCAGGTCGGGCTTCTCCTTTTCGCAGAGGTTAAGACCGTACTGAAGCGCCTCGCGTATCTCGGGATTGGGGAACGGGCAGGTGGGGAAGTTTCCGTCGGGATTCTCCTGCTCGGGAACAACAACAACGTCCTTTATGCCGATTTCTTTAAGGACGCGGCGCACAGGCTTGTTGCCCGTGCCGTTAAGGGGAGTATACACGACCTTAAGACCGCTTTCCGCAACAAGGTCGGTATGCAGACCCTGCTGCTTTACCTTTGCGATATATTCGTCAATAACGCCGTCCTCTATGTACTTTACCATGCCGTCTGCCACAGCCTTGTCAAAATCCATTGTCTTAACGCCGCTGAAGATATCGATATTGTTTATCTTGCCAAGGATAATCTCAGCCGCCTCAAGGGTGACCTGGCAGCCGTCTGCGCCGTAAACCTTGTAGCCGTTGTACTTTGCGGGATTATGCGAGGCCGTAACCATTACGCCCGCACCGCACTTAAGCGCCCTTACCGCCCACGAAAGCATGGGGGTGGGCATAAGCTCGCTGTAAATATATACCTCTATACCGTTTGCGGCGAGAACCGCAGCGGTGCTTTTTGCAAAATAATCCGATTTTATGCGGCTGTCATAGGAAAGCGCAACGCGCTTTGCAACGCCGTTTTCAAGGATATACTCCGCAAGACCCTGCGTAGCCTTGTTTACGGTGTAGATGTTCATTCTGTTTGTGCCTGCGCCGATAACGCCGCGCAGTCCGCCCGTGCCGAACTCAAGGTCGCGGTAGAAGCGGTCGTTTTTTGCCTCCTCGTCATTGGCTGCGCTTTGCAGCTCCGCCCTAAGGTCGGGGTCAGCCACTGCTTTTTCAAGCCAGAGGTCGTACATTTTCTGTATATCTGCCATGGAAAAAATCCTCCTGTGAAAAACTTTATCTGTGATATTCCGCACACAATAATACACATACAGTATAACACAACGTGCAGCAAATTTCAAGGGGGGGGAGCAAAATTTTTAGCGCCGTTCCAAACGCTTGCGGCAATACCGCATAATTATTGCCGCGCGATTGTGCCGCCTTTATGTAAGCAATTTCCCGCAAAGCGAATAAAATATAGCTGGAGGTGATTACGGTGGAGGAATACGGACTTATACTCTGCGGCGGAGGCGGGCGCGGCGCGTACCAAATTGGAATGTGGCGGGCGCTGGAGCGCCTTGGGCTGCGGAAATACATAACGGCGGTTTCGGGAACCTCGGTGGGTGCGCTTAACGCGGCGCTTTTTGCCTCGGTAAGCAGCAGACGCGCGTGCGACATATGGCAGAGCATTACCCCGCGCGACATTGCCGACCCGTATGACGCAACGGGCAGGGCGCTTGGCACGGTGCTTGGCTTTGCGCTGTCGGACGACAAAAAAGCCGCCCTTGAAAATGCGGGCAGCGTGATAAAATCGGGATTATTCCCGCGTGACGGAATGATTGCGCTGATAGAAAAAAACGGAATAAGCCGCGGCGTGACATCGGCAGAATTTCCCGTTTTTGCCTGCTGCCACAACGCAACGCTTGAAAAGCCGGAATATTTCGATATGCGGGCGTTCAGTCCGGATATGGTTACAAGGCTGCTTACGGCGTCCTCCGCGATACCTGCGGCGTTCCCCATTGAGCGGATAGGGCGTTACAGCTACCGTGACGGCGGAATTTCGGATAACGCGCCTGTAAAGCCGCTTTACGATATAGGCTACCGCCGCTTTATAGTATCGCATCTTGACGGCGTGCATATCGACCGCGGCAGATTTCCAGACGCGCATTTTATCGAGCTTTTCCCGTCAGAGGCAATATATCTTGGCGAAAAAAACCGCTCTGTCCTTTCGGACGGAACTATGGATTTCAACGGCAGAAACGCCGCAAAGCGCATAACGCTGGGCGAGCAGGAAACCGCCGCGTTCTTTATGCTGCTTAATTCCTCGGGCAGGGCGGTAATTTGAATTTGGAATTTGGAGCGCCCTAGCTCTGCTGCTCCACGCCGTAATCCTTTTTGTAGCCGTGCGCGCCGAAAATCTGCCATTTTCCCGCGCCAAGCCTTTGCAGGATTGCGGCGCGCTCCCTTGCACAAAGCTCCTTGTCGGTATCGACAGAGGTCATAAGAATGGGCGCGTATTTGTTATAATCAGCCTGCTGCGGCGTATAGCCGCGGATATTTACATAGATATCACCCGTAAACGCGATTTTGTTTTCATAATCAATCAGCACCAGTTCTCCCGCAAGGTGTCCGCCGCTGCCCTCATAAACCTCAAAATGCAGGTCGCCAAAATCGAAAAAGCCCGTCTGTACAAGCGGAACATCGCTTTCCGCGCGCCCCTTGTGAAGCACCCTGACCTTTTCGGGTGCGGGCGGGAAATATCCCGTAAGTATCTTGCAGATGTTTATATAGGGCTTGTGCAGCCTGTTGCGCTCGCGGAAGCCGTCCTCGCCGCGGTATTCGGCAAGGAAGCATTCCGCGCTGCGCTCGCTTGCGATAACCTCGTCAAAAACCGAAAGCAGCCCGCAGTGGTCAACATCGGCATGGGTTACAAGCACCGTTTTTCTGCGGCTGTCAAAATCCGCAAGCAGACTGCGGAATATGCGCAGCATTTCCTCCTTGTAGCAGGCATAGCCGCAATCTATAAACAGCGCTTCATCGCCGTGCCTTATTATCGCGGTATTGCTGCCGCAGGGCGGCTCTATCAGTATTATCTCGGTTTTGTCAGTTATCCTGTGGGTTGTAATGCGCGGCGAAAACGCCTCTCCCCTGCTTTGCGACAAAAGCTCCGCAAAGCGTCCTATGCTGTCAAAGGTGCGGTAGGGGGACAAGCCCTGCTCGTCCAAGGTCTGCATGGCAAGGTTTGTGTTTATCAGCAGCCTGTCGCGCATTTCCTGCGAAAGTCCTGTTTTTTCCGCAATTTCCGAAACAAAGCTGTTGTAGAAAATGCTGTTGTCAAAGAATTTTTCGGTGTGGTTGTAATCAATCACCCGGACATGGCACAGCCTGCCCGCGCTTTCCAGAAACTCCGAGATTTTGCGCGCGTCGTCCACAAACAGACCCATCTTGAAAAGCTGATATTCCGTGCCGTTCTCCTGCGAGCTTATATATGAGATATTAAAATCAAACTCGTCTATAAGCTTCAGCACGTCTGTAACGCTTCCAGGTCTGTCCTCAAGGCGAAATTCCAGCAGCACCACGCTGTTGCCCGCCTTGTCCGATTGCAGGTAGCCTATTTCGGCAAGCCTTACAGCGGCGCTTTCAAGCTGCTGCGGCGTGCCGTCCGCGTCTATAAAAAGGGTGTGCGAGTCGATAGCCTTGTTGTAGCTTACCCGCGTTATGTTTATGCCAAGCTCCGCAAAGCAGCGGCTTGCCTTAAGAAACGCGCCGATGTGGTTGGGCATGGTTGTGATAAACGTTTTTTTCATTGATTTTGCATTTCCTCCCGATAAATGAAAGCCGCACAGGGCATTATGCTCCGTGCGGCGATTTTATCAGACCGTAGCCTTGTGGAATACCTTCTTGCCCTTGCGGATTATAACCTCGGACTGTATTTCAATACGCGCGTTGGGGTCCTCGATAACAACATCGTCAACCGCAATGCCCTTGCCCGCGATAAGGTTTCTTGCCTCTCTCTTGGAGGGCGCAAGCTTTGTTGCAACAAGCAGGTCAAGGATACCTATTGCGCCGTCTGTAAGCTCCACCTGCGTTGTGGGCATATTTTCGCTGCTGCCCTTGCCGCTGAACAGGCTTTTTGCCGCTTCAAGCGCCTTCTGCGCTTCCTCCTCGCCGTGCACAAGCTTTGTCAGCTCAAACGCAAGGATTTCCTTTGCCTTGTTAAGCTCGCTGCCCTGCCACGAAGCCATCTTGTCAATCTCGTCAAGCGGCAGGAAGGTCAGCATTCTTATGCACTTCATAACGTCCGCGTCCGCAACGTTTCGCCAGTACTGGAAGAACTCAAACGGGGAGGTTTTTTCGGGGTCAAGCCAAACCGCGCCCTTTTCGGTCTTACCCATCTTCTTGCCCTCAGAATTAAGCAGCAGGGTGATGGTCATTGCGTGCGCGTCCTTGCCAAGCTTTTTGCGGATAAGCTCCGTGCCGCCAAGCATATTAGCCCACTGGTCGTCGCCGCCAAACTGCATATTGCAGCCGTAATCCTGAAACAGCTTGTAGAAGTCATAGCTCTGCATAATCATGTAGTTGAACTCAAGGAAAGTCAGACCGCGCTCCATACGCTGCTTGTAGCACTCAAACGTCAGCATTTTGTTTACGCTGAAGCACGCGCCTACCTCGCGCAGAACATCGATATAGTTAAGGTCAAGCAGCCAATCGGCGTTGTTTACCATGATTGCCTTATCGTCAGAGAAGTCGATAAAGCGGCTCATCTGCTTTTTGAAGCAGGCGATATTATGCTCTATATCCTCTTTGGTAAGCATTTTTCTCATATCGGATTTGCCGGAGGGGTCGCCAATCATGCCCGTACCGCCGCCAAGCAGCGCGATAGGCTTGTTGCCCGCCATCTGCAAGCGCTTCATAAGGCACAGCGCCATAAAATGTCCAACGTGCAGCGAATCCGCCGTGGGGTCAAAGCCGATGTAGAATGTAGCCTTGCCCTCGTTAATCATCTTTCTTATTTCGTCCTCGTCCGTTACCTGCGCGATAAGTCCGCGGGCAACAAGCTCCTCATAAATCTGCATTTTGTTTTTCTCCTTTGTGTTTTGTATTGTTTTGGTGATTTATACCGTTATCAGCGTCCGCTAAAAAACGGCGCATAAGCAATGAGAGCCGCGGGGATTCTCATGTTTATCACAACCTTTCGGGTAAAGCATATACTTAATCAAATCTAAGGCTTTCAAGCGACTGCGTTACAATCGGCACAAGCGCGTCCGCGTTGTCCGCCCAGAGCGAATAAAGCGCCGTAACCATCTCAGTATCCGAAATATGGTAAACGCCGTATACATAGACGACAAGGTGGCTGCTTTCCACCTTGCCCGTATCCGCAAAGCGCAGAACATATATTTCGGAGGGAATGCCCGTCTTGCCGCTGATATCCGTTACGGTGCGGCTTTCGCCCTCGATATGCAGAAGATTATCCCCGTCGAGCCAGCTTTGGTTTACATTATCGCCGCTAAGCAGGTTGAAATCGCAATAAATATCATCGCTGCCGTTGCAGTATGCAAGACCTATCTCGGTATAGCCGCCCATGTCAAACTCGGTGAATTTTTTGTAGCAATACGGCTCTAAGCAATCGGGAATAAGCATTGTAAAATCTAACGCGGAGTCAAATTCCTGCCGTACAAGAGCGATATCCTCAACGCCTGCCTGCTGCGGGAAATAATCCGCGCCGCGCTCCTCTGCGGGAACAAAGGCTTCCTCGGAGAGCGTGCCGCCACACTTAAAGGATTTAAGGCTGTCAAGGCACTGCGCGATAAGCGCGCTGTCGGCGGGGCCGGAGATAGAATAGCTGAAGCTGATAAACTCATTATTGCTTAGCTTCGCCTGCAAAATCAGCGAAACGCCGACAGCTCCCCCGCGCGAGGAATTCAATAAGGGGCTTGCCCCGTCATTTAACGTGGCCGTACCGAACAAGTTC
>CAZLBL010000015.1:0-35221 GCA_964557825.1 uncultured Ruminococcus sp. | reverse complement strand
ATGGTAAATGGAACCCGCCGCCTAAGAGGCGGGGGACATCTTGCCTAAGTTATACGCTCCTCAAAGGTGAAATCGTTATCCGCAAGCTTAAGGACATATCTGCTGCCATCGCTCCACTGCGCAATAACCGCCTCACGAAAATCATTTTCGCCGCGGCTTGAGTTATGAAGGCTCCCAAGACTGCGGCATTTCGTCAAAGAAAAGTGCAAAAATATTTTTAAGCTGAAGTTCTTCCATCATTCATCTGCAAGCCCCATATCGCTGATAAATCTCTCGCGGTTGCGCCAGTCCTCCTTGACCTTTACAAAGCATTGCAGATTTACCTGCGCGTCCAGAAGCTCCTCCATATCCTTTCTTGCAAGAGAGCCGATAGTTTTCAGTTTATCGCCGCCCTTGCCGATAATCATTCCCTTGTGGCTGTCCTTTTCACAGATTATAACCACACCTATATCGATAAGCTCGCGCCCGTTTTTCTCGCGGGTTTTGAAGCTTTCAACATCAACCGCAACACCGTGAGGAATTTCCTCCTGCATTGTCCACAGCACCTTTTCGCGTACTATTTCCGCGCACATAAAGCGCTCGGTTCGGTCTGTCGCAATATCATCGGGAAAGAAATGCTCACCCTCAACCGCGTACTTTTCCAGTATCGGCAGGATTTTGTCGGTATTTATGCGGTTTTTTACGCTTATCGGGATTATCTCCGCAAAGTCGTAAAGCTCGCTGTACTTCTGAATTATCCCAAGCACCTCGCTTTTGGATTTAAGCAGGTCAATTTTGTTAAGCAGGAGAATTACCTCAGTGCCGTGGGAAGCAAAGCTTTTTATCAAATCCTGCTCGATAGAGGAAAGCTTTTTAGTTACATCAGCCATAAGAATGGCACAGTCAACATCGTCAACGCTTGTGCGGATTGACTTTACCATATGCTCTGAAAGCTTGGTTTTCGGCTTGTGCATTCCGGGCGTATCGATAAACACAAACTGCGTATCGCCCTTTGTCAGCACACCGTTAATGCGGTTTCTGGTGGTCTGCGGCTTTTCGCTGACGATGGAAATCTTTTCTCCCACAAGCAGGTTTGTAAGCGAGGATTTGCCCGCGTTTGCCCTGCCCGTAATTGCTATAAATGCGTTTTTTGTCATTGTTTTTTACCCTTGTATTCCAGACGAAATTCCTCGTATACTATTTTCATATCCTCAGAGTGTTCATGTCCGTATTGCTCTGCGCTGTTTAGCAGCGCTGTTTTCTTTTCCTGCCACGCTTCGGGGCTGCCGCCGCTTTCCCGCTGCGCCTGCTCGGCGGTTATCCCGCTAAGCGGAATAATACTCTCGCCCGTAGTTTTGATTACGCAGCTTGGCACTCCGTCCCAATCTATGACAATTTTGTACTGTCCTCTTTTCAACGGCTGTGCGCCCTCCGTATAAGGTCTGATTGTTGCGCGCTTTTTCCCGCGCCGGATAAGCTTTAGCTGCTCATTGCTTTCTGCCTCGCTATCGCCGAAGGAGCAGATTTCGCCATAGCCTATATCATCAGAAATACCCTTTGCCGCAAGAAAATCTCTCCAGAATTCTTCAAAAATCCTATCCATATATTTTCTGTGCATATCGGGGCGCTTTTTTTTCGTCACTCTAAGCGACTGCTTATGCTGCCACTCGGCTATAACCTTGTGGTCGCCTGTCGTAAGCTCCTTGGGGACTGTTCTTCCTCTCCACTCGCGCGGCATGGTGTATTGCGGATATTCCAGCAGACCGCCCTCATGGCTTTCTATACTGTACGCGTCCTCGTTGGGCAGCACGCCCTTTTGCAGCCTTGCAACAGCGTCCGCAAGAATAAGCGCGGGCAATTCCCCGCCCGTCAGAACGTAATCGCCAACAGAGATTTCCTCCGCGCCCAGCTCGTCCAGAACGCGTTGGTCTACACCCTCATAATGCCCGCAAAGCAGGATAAGTCCGTCCTCTGCGGCAAGCTGCTTTACCTTAGCCTGCGTAAGCACCTCGCCCTGCGGCGACATATATATTATACGCGGCTTTTTAGCGTGCTTTGACGCAATATCCATTATGCAGTCATAAATCGGCTGCGGCTGCATAACCATTCCCGTGCCGCCGCCGTAGGGATTATCGTCAACGCGGCGGTGCTTATCCCTGCTGTAATCGCGTATGTTGTGCGCGTAGATTTCTATAAAGCCGTTTTTGATACCCCTGCCCACAATGCTTTCGGAAAAAACCGCGCCGCACATATCGGGAAAAAGCGTGGCAATATCAATCCTCATCGCCGTTTTCCGCTCCCTCAAAAAGTCCCTTTAGCGGACGTATAAGCATTTCGCCGTTATCGATATCCGTTTTTATAACAACCTCGTCAATGCAGGGGAACATCAGCTCTCCGCCGTCCTGACGGCGTATTGAATATACATCGCTTGCGCCGTTCTGATAAACGTCCGTGATTTTGCCGTAAACGCGCCCTGTGTCAGCGTCCTTTACGGTAAGCCCGATTATGTCCTGTATAAAATACAGACCCTCCTCAAGCTGTGCGTCATCTCTGTCCATGTAAAGCAGCTTTCCTATAAGCGGCTGCGCCTGTTCTATTGCGTCAATGCCATCAAGCTTCATTACAACAATATTCTTGTGCGGGTACGCGCGGGAAATCGTCACCTCTGTCTTGCCCTTATCCAGATAAAGCACGTCAAAATCGCACAGAACCTCGGCGCTGTCGCAGTAATACTGCACCCTTACGTCGCCGCGCACACCCTGCGTTGCAACTATTTTTCCAATTTCAAGAAACTGTTTCTTCATACAAAACCTCTTTCGGGCGTTTTGGGGAAATACCGCGCAGCATTCCCCTGCACAAGCCGTTACATATTAACCTTGATAATCTCGTCAAAGCCCTGCTGTTTAACTCTGCTGTAAACCTTGTCGATTTTCTTGGGATTTGGCACAAGCACAAGCGTTACATCGCTGTCTGCTTCAAGCGCATTCTGCTTTTCTATTGCCTCAAGCACGTTCTCCGCCTTGTACAGAACGGCGGTTTTTCTGCGCACGCCCGCAAGCGTGATATTATTCTCCTGCACGATGGAGAAAATACGCTCAAAACCTATCGAAAAGCCAACTGCGGGAACTGTATCCCCCGTAAATCTGCCGATAAGGTTGTCGTATCTGCCGCCGCCTGCAACCGTGCCGCCAAACTGCTTGCTCTGCACCTCAAAAACAGTGCCGGTGTAATATCCCTGACCCCTTACAAGCGATGGGTCAAACTCAACCGAATAACCATCGGAAAGCTTATCTGCTGTTTCAATTACCGTGCGAAGCTGCTGAAGCACCTCCCTTGCGTCCTCGGAGCAATATTCAGCCATATCGTCAAGGGTAATCCTGCCCTTTTCAAGCAGACCTGTCAGCGCCTTGATTGCGGCTTCGGGCATATTTTTCTCTGCAAGCTCTGCGGCAACGCCCTCCGCGCCGATTTTGTCCAGCTTGTCAAAGCTTACGGAAACGGTGTCAAGGCTTTCCTCGGGGAAGCCCATTGTTACAAGCGAATTTCTAAGCACCCTGCGGTCGTTCACTCTTACGGTAAACTCGCCTATGCCTATTTTTCCAAGCGCCTTTGCGGTTACGTTGATAAGCTCAATCTCGTTTACATAGCTGTCTGAACCGAGGATATCTATATCGCACTGCACAAACTCGCGCAGTCTGCCGCGCTGCGGTCTTTCTGCGCGGTAAACCTTGTCAATCTGTATTACCTTGAACGGATTGGGCAGGCTGTTGCGGTTATTTGCATAATAGCGCGAAAGCGGCAGCGTAAGGTCATAGCGCAGACCAAGGTCGCAAAGCTCTTTTTCGTCAACGGGCGTTTTTTCAAGCGCCGCAGCCAGCTTTTCGCCGCGCTTCATAATGCGGAAAATCAAGTTGAGATTATCGCCGCCGTCGCTTTTGTCAAGGTTCTCCGCGCTTTCAACTGCGGGAGTATAGATGCGGGTGAAGCCGCTTTTTGTGTAGGTGTCAAGAATAATGTTCATAAGGCGGTCGCGCTGAGCGGCTGCTTCGGGCAGGTACTCCTGCATTCCCTTTTGCGGTTTGATGTTCATTGATGTATATTTCCTTTCTGTCAGCTGCCGTATTTTTGTTGCGGGCAGGCATATTAACTCATTATATAGCTTAACTAGTATATCATACCACAAATCCCACAAAAATGCAAGCAAAATAGCGCATAAAAGCAAAAAAGCGCACCCATAAAAGGATACGCTTTATTTTCATTAAAAACCACAACTCAGCGCATATATTCGCGCCAGTCAAGGTCGCCGCGCTCAAGCGCGTGTACAAGCGCCTCCGCCGTTGCAATGTTGGTTGCCACAGGGATATTGTGCACATCACACAGGCGCAGTATGTTGTTGTCGTTAGGCTCGTTGGACTTGGGGTGCATAGGGTCGCGGAAGAACACAAGCAGGTCAATCTCGTTGCAGGAAATGCTGGAAGCAAGCTGCTGGTCGCCGCCCTGTGAGCCGCTTAAAAACCTCTGTATATGAAGCCCCGTAGCCTCAGAAACAAGCTTGCCCGTTGTACCCGTTGCACAGATGTTGTGTCTGCTAAGTACGCCGCAGTAGGCTATACAGAACTGTACCATAAGCTCCTTTTTGGAGTCATGTGCTATAAGTGCGATATTCATAAGGGATAACCTCTCACGTCTTAATTTATGTTTATCGTCAGCGGAACATCATCTCCGACAATTCTTCTTGCAATAGCCTGATAAGCCTTTGCGCCGCCGCAGTTGGGAGGCAGAGGCTCGCCCTTTGCGCCGCAGATTTTGATGTTCATATCCTCGGGAACTACGCCTATAAGCGGAATACCAACGCTGTCCATAACCTCGTCAAGGTCATACAGGATATCCTCGTCCTTGAAGTTGGGGCTTACCTTGTTGATGATAAGGCGCTGGTTTGTACAGTTCTTTACATAAAGGAAATCTGAAAGTATAGCGCCGTCGCGCACGCAGACAGTGTCGGGCGTTGTAACCATCAGGATAAGCTCTGCCGCCTTGATAACGCTGAACACAGAACTGCCCACACCTGCGGTATCCATTATTATGTAATCGAAGTGCTTGCGCATTTCCTCGCACACTTCCATAATCTTTTCGGGATTGATTTCTATAAACGGATTTCGCGTAGCGCACACAAGGTACAGATTATCAACGCGGTCAACCTTTGTTGTTGCTGTAAGAATATCAATCTTTCCCTCAAGATATTCACCGATATCGTGCTTTACCTTATCCTTTATACCAAGCATGATATCCTGACATCTAAGTCCGAAGTCAAGCTCTACAACCAGCGTCTTTTTTCCAAGCGCAGCAAGCGCAGTTGCAACGTTTGCAGAGGTTGTTGATTTACCTGTGCCGCCCTTTCCGGCAGTTACTGCAATAATCTGTGACATATTTTTCCCCTCTCCGATAAAACTCCCCCCAAAGCCGCCGCGAACCGACAGGTCATGGGTATAAATCATATCATAAAATACCTTAGTATCATTCTATCACAAAACAACAAATATGAAAAGGTCTTTTTTGAAATAACGCAAATTTTTGTGAATTGTAAGTAATACCAAGCTCAATTCTTTGTGCATTTTGTATACATTTTTTCAACATATATTTACACTAGCATATTAAAGCGGCAAAACAGCATAGCCATCCTCGTCATAAGTGGGATTAAATTCGCCCGTAAGGTATGCCGAAATGATATTGCAGGCAACATGGCGGCTGTATTCACCCTCCTCCATAAGCACGGCGAAAGCAATCTCCGGGTCGTCCGCGGGGTAGAAACCGACAATCGCCGAATTATACACAGTTGTGGATTTCTGCGGAGTGCCTGTTTTTGTGGCAACGTCCTCAGGTATGCCCTTGTAGTCGTATATATTCTGCCACAGCCCATCAATGGCGAAGGTAGAAGCCTCCGAAACCAGTATCATGCCGTCTGTAACGGTTTCAAAAATATCGCTGTACTGCGAAAGATCCTCCACAATTTCAAGTTCGGTTTCATACAAAAGCTCAGAGTAATCGTAATTGTACACCGCCTTAACGATATGCGGCTTGTATCTTATGCCGCGGTTTGCAATAGTCATTGCCTGCACCGCCATGTGAAGCGGCGTAAGCAGCGTTTCGGACTGACCTATGCCCGCCTGAACCACGTCGCCCTCGTTCCATGTAAGCCCAAGCTTGTCATACAGCTCATGTGAGGTCATCTGTCCGTTTTCCATAGGCAGCTCAAAGCCTAAATCTGTACCCACGCCGAAGCGCGACGCCCACATCGACAGCGTATCAATGCCCATGATACGCGCGGTTTCATAGAAAAATATGTTGCAGGAATTTTGCAGGGCAAGCTTTACATCAAGCGAGCCGTGACCGCCCCAGTTCCAGCAGTGCGGCGTATAACCCGAAAAATAGGTGTAGGTTCCGCCGCAGTAAATTGTATCTGACGGCGTTACAATGCCCTCTCCCAGCGCCGCAGCAGCTGTTATCGTCTTGAAGGTAGAGCCGGGGCGGTACACGCCGTTAAGCGCACGGTTGAATATCGGCTGATTTTCTGCGGTAAGCACCGCCTGATAATTCTCAACAAGGTCGTTGATATCATAGCCAGGATTGCTTACCATTGCAAGCACTCCGCCTGTTTTTACGTCAAGCACCACCGCCGCGCCCGCGCTGCACCCTATTCCGCGGTCGTCCTGCGTGTAGTGGGGAGAATTAAGAAAATCTATGTGATACTGTACTATATCCTGAACCTGCTTCTGAAACTCAGAATCTATGGTAAGCTGCACGCTGTTTCCCGCTGTCGGCTGGGTTGTAACCTCATCGGAAAGTTCCGTTCCATCTGAGCTTCTTGTTATGCTGCGTACCCCGCGCACACCGCGAAGCTGCTCTTCAAGCGCAAGCTCAATGCCCGAAATGCCTATAACATCGTTCATTGTGTAGCCTGCGCTTTTTAATTCCGCATAATCATCGGCGGAAATAGCGCCGACCGTTCCGCGCAGATGGGGGGCAACCTCGCCGTCAAGATAAAGCCTGCTCCAGCCCTCGGTTATATCCACACCGCCAAGCAGCGCGCCAAGCTCCTTAAGCTCAACAAGGGTTTCATCGGAAATACCGGAAGCAAGCACAAACTGGTTCTGATACGAAAAGTCCTTAATCAGCATTTCATAGCGCACGCCCGCGATATAGCGGCGCATCTGCTCGTCATACTGCTCCGATATTTCAAACTGCTCATAAAGCCGCGCAATGCAGTCATCAACCGTTGCATAAACGCCCACCTTTATCTTGCTTTTCATCGCGTCAACGGCGGCTTCCCTGCCGTCCTCAAACCGATAGGGAACGCTTTTGGTAATCGGCAGCGAATCGTTCCATTCTTCGCCGTTTTCTATAAGCACGGTAAGCACGCGGTAAATTATCTCATTTTCCATTCCCGCCGCAAGAGAAGCGCGCTGAAAATTAACGCTGTAACAAAGCTGATTTGTGTTAAGCACAACGCCGTTGCAGTCGGATATCCTGCCGCGCGCTGCCTCTATGGACTGCTCTGCGGTATGTGTGCTTCTGGTAAGCGCCAGATATTTCTCGCCGTCCGCAATCTGTATCTGCAAAAGCTTCAGACCGCACATAAACGCCGCAATTATCACAATTGAAGCAAGCACAGCCGAACGTATATACCCTGAAATCTTCCCCATTTTTCCTCCGAATATCAGATACCTGTCTTAAGGCAACACCACACAGGACTTGTGCGCAGTGCATTAAAGCAATGCCGTTTTGCCCTATACGCCCATATCCAAACGTTTTGTAACCGCTTATTCCGCGCCCTCGTCCTGTGCAGAGGTCGACTCATCGGGGTGGTGCTTTTCTTTAGGACGCAGCCTTGCGGATATAAACGCCGCCAGAAAATACACGGGAATCGCGCCAAGCGCCGCGCCGAGATATGCAGGAAACACCGTATTTGCAAACGATATAACCACCTCTGCGCCCTCCCATACCGAGTGCAGAAATAAAAAATCCAGCAGCCCCATTATTACGCATACCGCAAGGTTTAGCACAAAATGGCTGATAAAATTAACCTTTACGCAGTAATACGACAACAGAGAGATAACAGGACAGAACACAAGCAGCCATAACGATGAAAAGCCCAGTATGGTTGTTCCGCCCGCCATGTCAAGCATAAGTCCGCACACAGCGCCGAATATTCCCGCCGCAAGTTCGCCCTCGCGCATTGCCACAGCCGTTGCAAGTGGTATCATCAGCAGCGGGCAGAACCCGCGTATCAGCGGATTTGTCTGCCACATATAAAAGAAAAGCAGAACGGCTGCATACAGAAACCAGCGCATAAATCCGCGCAGCAGCATTCTGCGCGAGCGCGTCCTGCTTCTTGAAATGCTCTTAATCATATACAGGCTAACCCTCCGTGTCAAAGGAAAGACCCTTGCCGCTGAAATCCACCACCGCAAAAACAGAGGTTACGCCAAAGCAATCCACCGCAGGCTTCAACAGCGCGTGCTTTGACAGCCCGTTGGGGTCGTCATAAACCTCTGTAACCGTACCTACAACCACGCCCGCCGGGAAAAGTCCGCTGTTGCCGGAGGTTACAAAAACGTCCCCCTCCCTGATATCGGACTCTTTAAGTATGTTGCTGATAAGGCACATACCGTTCTGCGCCCTTTCAAGGTCGTTTTCAAGCACGCCTGTAACCTTGCCGCGCACCGTAATCACTCCGACAGTCACCTGCGGGGAAAGCAGCGTTGACACCCTTGCATAGCTTGGCGCAATCTCGGTTACGCGCCCGATAAGTCCCACAGAGGTGATAACAGGGTCGTTAAGCGATATGCCGTCATTGCTGCCGCGGTTTATGGTAAACCCGCCGTACATATCATTCGCGTTGCGCGCAACCACATCGCACGGGTCAGAGAAAACAAAGCTTTCGTTTTCCTCCTTAAGCTCCAGCATTTCGCGCAGCAGACGATTTTCCTCCTGAAGCGCCTCGTAATCCATGGTAGTTTTGTACATCTCGCTAAGCTGCGCCTTCAGCTGCTCGTTCTCCGCCTTGTAAGCGTCGGCGTTTACAAGCTTGTCGATAAAGCCGCCCACGCCGTCCGAAATGGCGTTTGCCGCATTGACAAACGGAGATGTAACGGTGGTGATAATCTGCTCCGGCACGGTCTGAAAGCCGCCCGAAACCGCAACATAGGTCATAAGACCCAGCAGCAAGGCAGCCACGCATATCAGAATTTTGAATTTTATGCTGTGAAAAAACTCCTTCATCGCAATCCTCCGCGCCCCATAAACCACAAGCGCAGCGCCGAAGCGGAGCGGGATAAATCCCGCCGCGTTTCCCGCGCCGCGCACAGGTTATCAATACATAGACTCGTCCTCGCTTAGTACGTCCTCGAGCTTGTCGATGTTTTCAAGCACCTTGCCCGTGCCGTCTGCAACGCAGTCAAGCGGACGCTCCGCAATCTTTACGGGCATACCAGTTTCCGCATGGATAAGCATATCCAGACCTCTAAGCAGCGCGCCGCCGCCCGCAAGCATAATGCCCGACTCTATAATATCCGCAGCAAGCTCGGGGGGAGTTTTTTCCAGCGTTGTCTTTATCGCGTCAATAACGTGGGAAAGCGGCTCTGCGATAGCCTCGCGGATTTCCTCGCTTGTAACCGTGATGTTTTCGGGCAGACCGTTAAGCAGATTTCTGCCCTTTATGTCCATTACAGGCTCGTTGTCGTCCGTCTTGTAGGCAGAGCCTATGCCCGTCTTGATATTTTCTGCAGTTCTTTCGCCGATAAGCAGGTTGTATTTTTTCTTGATATAGTTGATAATCGCCTGGTCAAAATCATCGCCGGCAACCCTCTCGGAGCGCGCTGTAACAATACCGCCAAGTGATATAATGGCAACCTCGCTTGTGCCGCCGCCGATATCAACAATCATGCTGCCGACAGGCTCTGCAACAGGCAGACCCGCGCCGATAGCGGCAGCCATCGGCTCCTCTATAATGGAAACGCGCTTTGCGCCCGCGTTCTGCGCAGCCTCCTTAACGGCGCGGCGCTCAACCTCTGTAACGCCCGAGGGAATACAGATGATAACCCTTGCCTTGCCCCTGCCCTTAAGTGCCTTTTTGATGAACTGCTCAAGCATGCTGGAGGTCATGTCAAAGTCCGCAATAACGCCGTCCTTAAGCGGTCTTACAGCAACAATGGAGCCGGGCGTACGTCCGATAACGTCCTTAGCCTCCTGGCCAACATAGCGCACGCACTGAAGCTTTTTATCCACCGCAACAACAGACGGCTCGCGTATAATAATGCCCTTTCCTCTCATGTATACCAGGGTGTTTGCGGTACCAAGGTCAATACCGATATCCTTGCAAATTCCAAACATAGCTTTTTCTCCTTTATATTTAAGCGGTCGCCCCGACGCCGCAGTATATGCCAAAGCGCGGCATTTTACCGTTATGCGGGTTATCGCAGGCGCCATAAATTTACATAAATTGACATATCAATGCCGACAATAACGGCATATTACATTCCAATTCATTATACCACTATTTTGTACACAGGGCAATATATTATTTACATCAATTTTTTTGAGATTGAAGGATTTTTTTGGTGTTTTAGCCCAATAAAGGCTTACTCTGCGCCCCTGAAATACAATCCCCTTGTAAGGCTGCCGTCGGGCTTTTTGTTGTTAAGATACATATCCAGCACGGGTGCAAGCTGCGCTTCGCCGGTGAATTTAAGCACCGCAAAATCAAACTGCTGAAGCGCTCTCTGCCTGTCGCTCATTATCAGGATATCGGGATTAAGCAGCTCCACATAATTTCCGCCGCAAAGCACGGGCATATCGCTGCCGCGCCTGTCGGTTATGCTTTTGCCGCAGGGAATATCTGAGCCGCAGGGCTTTCCGTCCGCTATGGGACACCTGCGCATTGCCATCAGCGGAAGCCTGCCGTATGCAAGTATTCCGCGCGGAATACCGCAGCGTATTTCCGCAAGCTGCTGCACCGTGCCCTCAAAGGAAAGCGTAAGGTCGCAAAGCCCTAAGCGCCGATAAAAATCCGCCGCATAGTTGTTGATTACGTTAAGGCGATAGCCGCCAAGCGCCTCAAAGCCCTCCTCCATAAGCAGCCGCGCGTGACCAAGCGTATGCGCAGCGCCCTTTGAAAAGCCACATTTTTTCAGCCGCCGCAGGCTGTCGCGCACCTGCTCCTCACAATCCGCAAGAAACAGCGGCGGGATAACCGCGATTTTCTCCTTGTGCGGAGTTTCTGCGGAAAGCAGCTTCATGGGCGCATAGACAACCTCAAACGGCAGCGACAGCGCCTGCAAAAGCTGAGAATTATCCGCAACCTCCGCACGGAATTTAAGCGGCTGCGTTTTGCGCGCGCCGAAAGCAGGCTGCTCTGGCTGAAAAACATCATAGCGCGGGGTATTTTTTTCAAGCAGCGCGCTGTCAAGCTGCCCGCAAAGGCTGCGGCGAAGCGCGTTAAGCTGCGCTGCGGGAATATACAGATTTTCGCCCACCTCGGCGGTGATTTCACCCGCGCAGAACTGCGTTCCGCCAAGCTTTGCCATACGTTCGCACACGCTGTCCGCCGTTGTGGGGGCGCTGACAGCCGCCTGCGGCGCTTCACACTCCGCATTGACATAAACGCCGCCGCACCGCGCGCTTGCCGAAACGGGACTGTCCGCCTCGGCCGAAACATGAATATCCACGGAAAAGCGCGCCAATTCGTCCTTATACAGCGCCTTAACGCCGTTAAGCGCCCTTGCGGAGTTTTCAACGTCCTCCCTGCCGCGTATGCCCTGCATATCCCGCATACTGCCGCTGAAATAGCCGTCTGTAAGTCCCCCGCGCGAGAAAATTCCGCCAAGCCGCTGCTTATCGTAATCCATTCCGTTAAGTGCCTTATAGCAGGCGTCCACGGCGCACGCGACATACTCCGGCCGCTTCATTCTGCCCTCTATCTTGAAGGATTTCACGCCCATATCGCGCAGCGCGGGAAGCTGCGGTATAACCGAGCTGTCCTTAAGCGAAATGACATTGTGCCTTTCGCCGCAGGTGAAATCCAGACGGCACGGCTGCGCGCAAAGGCCGCGGTTGCCGCTTCTGCCGCCAAAAATACTGCTCATATAGCACTGACCGCTTATTGAAACGCAAAGCGCCCCGTGAACAAACACCTCAAGCTCTGCCGAGGTGTTTTCGGCAATGCTTCTTATTTCGGCTTCGGAAAGTTCCCTGCCGATAACCACGCGAGAAAAACCGCACTGCTCCGCCGCCCTTACGCCGCTTACGCTGTTAAGCGTCATCTGTGTTGAGGCATGAAGTGGAAGCTTGGGACACACCCTGCGTATTATTTCAGCCGCGCCGACGTCCTGCACAATTACTCCGTCAACGCCGCATTCTGCCGCCGTTTTCACACACTCGGCAAAGCGCTGTATCTCGCTGTCAAAAATAAGGGTATTAAGCGCCGCGTAAAGTTTAACGCCGCGCCTGTGGCACTCTGCGCAGGCAATTTTAAGCTGCTCCGCAGAAAAATTTTCGGCGTTTTTACGCGCCGAAAATTCCTTCATTCCTACATATACTGCGTCCGCGCCCGTATTAAGCGCCGCCGCAAGGCTTTCCATGCTCCCGCAGGGAGCCAGTATCTCACTCATAATGTAAGCTGTCCGTCCTCCAGCATTTCGTTAAGCTGCTTGTTAAGCGAAGCGTTGGTGCGCTTAAGCTCCTTAACCTCTTTTTCAGCGGTTTCTGCCTGCTTTTTAAGCTCCTCGCACTGCTTTTCAAGCTGCGCAAGCCTGTCGCTGTCCGCAGCCGCGCTTTCGCTGCACGCCTTAAGAGCCGCGTTCTCGCTTTCCGTCTGAGAGTATTTAACCATCAATTCCTCATAGCGGTCAGCCTTTTCGCTAAGCTGTGCAACCTTGTCCGCGCTGCTGCGAAGCTGACGCTTAAGGTCCTCGCCGTCCTTTTCAAGCTGCTGCGCGCGCTCCGCAAGTTCCTTGTTTTCCTTTTCAAGGGAGTCCGCGCGGCTTGCCGCCTCGCCGCAGGCGTCCTCGTACTGCTTAAGCCTGCCGTCAAGCTCCTCAATGCGCTTGTTCAGCGCTTTTTCGCCCGCAGCGCGCTTTTCCGCCTCGGCTGTAAGCTTATCGTTTTCCTTTTCAAGAGATTTTATGCGCTTCTCGGCAGTCTTAAGCTGCTCTGCGCTTTCCTCCGCCTTTTTAAGGCGCTCTGTAAGGCTGATATTCTCCTCAAGATAGCTTTCGGCGGCGGCGGCTTCCTTTTTAAGCGCGGCGTTTTCGTCCGAAAGCCTTGCAATTTCCTTATCCTTTTCGCCCGATTTATCCACGCCCTCCGCCTTGGCCTTTTCCAGCTTTTCGGAAAGCTGCGCATTGCTTTTTTCAAGACTTTCGTATTGTTTTTTCAGCTGCGACAACTCGGTGCTTTCGCGCTTAAGTTCCTCGCTTGCCGCCTTAAGCGCCTTGTTTTCCTCTATTGCAAGGGCTGCCCCGTCAAGCTGCTTTTTCAGCGAAACGTTATTCTGCTCCAGCGCGCTGCACTCGCCGCGAAGCGTGTGAACCTCCGTTGCAAGGTCGAGCGCCGTAAAAATGGCGGCGTCGTCCTTCTCCATAGAGTCGTTTGCCGCACAGTAATCGACAATGCGTTTTTCCACCTCGGCGCTCATTCCGATAAGCTGTTTGGCGTTATCGGTGCGCAGGCGATAGCTTTTGTCGCAAATGGAAATGGTAACTTTTTCGTTAAGCATTGCACACATTCCTTTCAAAATGATGTATAATGAAATTTATAACCATGATACTTGTCTATCTAATATTATATATCACTTTTCTCCTGTTTGCAAGTGTTTTGCAAAATTTTATTCACCCGCTGCGCCAATAAAACAGCACCCGCCTTACGTCATAGCTTATGAAGGGCGAAGGTACCTCGCCGCGAAAGGAGTAACGCCGATGACCGACAATGAGCTGAGGGAGCAGCTGACCCTGCTTAAAAATGGCGACAAGGACGCGCTCTGCGCGATATATGACGGGCTTGCCCCCGCAATATTCACGGTTGCGCTTAGAATTACCCGCAACCGCGCGCTTGCCGAGGACGCAGTGCAGGAGCTTTTTGTAAAGCTGCTTAAAAAGCCGCCCGAAAAAATCCCGCAGAAGCCGCGCGCGTACATATTCAGCGCAGCGCGCAACGCTGCGCTTGATACGCTGCGGCAAAACCCCGCCCACGAGGATATAGAGGAGCATGCCGATATCCCTGCGGCGCGCCACGCGGAATACACGGACGTTACGGAAGCGCTTTATTCGCTGCCCGAGCAGCAGCGCAGCATAGTTGCAATGCACATAAACGCAGGACTGAAATTCCGCGAGATAGCCGAAATCACCGGCACACCGCTTGGAACAGTTCTGTGGCGCTACAAAAAAGCCATTGCCGCTATGAGAAACATTCTTGATGGAGGTAAATCATGAAGAAGATAAGTATTTATATCCTTGCAGCCGCAATAACGGCTTCGCTTACAGGCGGCGCGGCTTATGCCGCAGCAGCCGACGCTGTTGAAGATGTTGAAATCTGCGTCGAAGCAAACACCGACTACTACGGAGAAAGCACAGCCGACAAGGAAAACTCAAATCCCGCAGAGCCGTTTGACTACGCCGAATATCTCAAAGGCAAGGGCGAATGCGGCAGCGGCACAATAGACGGACTGGAATATTATTATGATAAAAACGGCTATCCCGACTATATTTCCTATGTTTTCAACACCGCCTCGGAAATGCTTTCTAACGGCGCGATAGTGTTCTACTATGATGTCGCACTCACCGAAAACACCCCCGAAAACAGGCAGGCGGTGCTTGATATCGCGGCGGAAAACTGCTGCATTAGCTTTGTTGACGCCCAATGGAGCTACAACGAGCGGCAGGCAGCGCTGGAGGAAATACAGGCTATGGATATAGAGAGTATGCAGGTGATGGATTCCCTTAACACCGAGTTTATCTTTGTGTATCTCCCCGATGGCGCAGACGAAAGCGCTATACCGCTACACAACGGCTTGGTCAAAATTCTCCCGCTTAGCGAGTATGCCGTTGTTATTGAGGACGGCAGCATGGATATCGGCGGCATGGATACCGTTACCATCCCCACCACGGGTATCGGCGCCATAGCCGAGCCCGAAAGCGCAACGCCCGTGTGGGTCTGGGCGGGAATTGCGGTTATCGCGCTTGCAGCGGTTGGCGGCGCGGCGGTTATTATCCACAGAAGCAGGGTTTCCGTAAACTCCGACGGCAGCGCGCAGGCTTCGGTAGGCTTGGCAAAAGCCGATGTTGTAAAGCTTATTGCAGACAGCACGGAAACTCCCTCAAAGGAACTTAAGGACAGAATAATAAAGGAAATTGACAAATAACATCAATTTTCAAACCGCAAAATTTGAAGGGGCGCTTACACAGCGCCCCCGATTTTTATTTCAACAATTTTTTAAGATATGCACCCGTATAGGATTTTTTGCTTGCAGCCACCTTTTCGGGCGTGCCGCTTGCTATAACTGTGCCGCCCTTGTCGCCGCCCTCGGGGCCCATGTCTATGATATAGTCGGCATTTTTTATAACGTCCAGATTATGCTCTATCACAAGCACGGTATTCCCCGCGTCGGTAAGGCGCTGAAGTATATCCGTAAGCTTGCGCACGTCTGCGGTGTGAAGTCCCGTTGTAGGCTCGTCAAGGATATAGATGGTCTTTCCGGTGGAGCGCTTTGCAAGCTCCGCCGCAAGCTTTATGCGCTGCGCCTCGCCGCCAGACAGCGTTGTTGAGGACTGCCCTATCTTGATATATCCAAGACCAACCTCCTCAAGCATACGCATTTTGTTGGAAATCTTAGGAATATTGGTGAAGAACTCAACACCCTCTGAAACCGTCATTTCAAGCACGTCATAAATATTCTTGCCCTTGTACTTCACCTCAAGCGTTTCGCGGTTGTAGCGGTGACCCTTGCACACCTCGCAGGGAACGTATACATCGGGCAGGAAGTGCATTTCTATTTTCAGTATGCCGTCGCCCTCGCACGCCTCGCACCTGCCGCCCTTTGTGTTGAACGAAAACCGTCCCGCGCTGTAACCGCGCGTTTTTGCGTCATTGGTCTGTGCAAAAAGCTCCCGTATATCGTTGAACACGCCGGTGTAAGTTGCGGGATTTGAGCGCGGAGTTCTGCCAATGGGCGACTGGTCTATCATTATCACCTTGTCAAGATATTCAAGCCCCGTCATATCAAGAAATTTGCCCGCGCGCGTCCTTGCACGGTTAAGCTTTGAAACAAGGTGCTTATACACAATCTCGTTTACAAGCGAGCTTTTGCCGCTGCCCGAAACTCCCGTAACGCAGGTGAATACGCCAAGGGGAATATCAACGCTTATGTTTTTCAGATTATTCTCTGCCGCGCCCGTTATCCGCAGCCATCTGTCGGACGGCGTGCGCCGCCGCTCCGGAACGGGAATTTTCATCGCTCCGCTTAGATATTTTCCCGTAAGCGAACGCTCGCATTTCATAATTCCCTCAACATCGCCGCTGTACAGTACCTCGCCGCCGTTTACGCCCGCCGCGGGTCCTATATCCACAATATAGTCTGCGGCGCGCATTGTGTCCTCGTCATGCTCAACTACAATAAGCGTGTTTCCAAGGTCGCGCAGTCTTTTAAGCGTTGCAATAAGCTTGTCGTTGTCGCGCTGGTGCAGACCTATACTCGGCTCGTCAAGAATATACAGCACGCCCGTAAGCGAGCTGCCAATCTGCGTTGCAAGGCGTATTCTCTGGCTTTCGCCGCCCGAAAGCGTACCCGCAGAGCGCGTAAGCGTAAGATATTCAAGTCCCACGCTTTGCAGAAAGCCAAGGCGCTCCCTTATCTCCTTAAGAAGCTGCTGCGCAATCAGCCTGTCGCGCCCCGAAAACTCCAGCGCGTTTACAAAATCCAGCGCGTCAACAATGCTCATGCTGCAAAATTGGTGGATATTCTTTCCACCCACCGTGACGGAAAGCGCCGCCTTGTTAAGGCGCTGACCGTGACATTCGGGACATTCCACATCGCTCATAAGCTCCTCTAAAGCGTCGCGGGAATAGCTGCTGCCCGTTTCCTTATAGCGGCGCTCAAGGTTGTTTATCACGCCCTCAAAATCCGTATAGAACTGACCGCCGCCCTGCGTTTTAGGGCGTTTTATCAGTATTTTCTCTCCCTTTGTGCCATAAAGCATTTCATCAATCGCCGCCTTTGGCAGCTCGCTTATAGGCTGCTCCACAGAAAAGCCGTGCTTTTCTGCAAGCGCGTCAAAGTACATTGCGGCAATGCTGCCCTCGGTGTAATTCCAGCCGAAAGCCTTAATCGCGCCGCCCTTTATGGAAAGTCCGTAATTGGGAATAATCAGGTCGGGGTCTACCTTTCGCGAAGCGCCTATACCCGTGCAGCAGGGACACGCGCCATATGGATTATTGAACGAGAACATACGCGGCACAAGCTCCTCAATGCTTACGCCATGCTCTGGGCAGGCGTAGCTTTGGGAAAAATGCAGCTCCTCGCCGTCAACAATGTCGATATAAACAAGCCCGCCCGTAAGGCTGCCTGCGGTTTCAATGCTGTCGGTAAGGCGGCTTTTTATTCCGTCCTTAATAACAAGCCTGTCCACAACTATCTCAATGCTGTGCTTTTTGTTCTTTTCAAGGCTTATTTTCTCGGAAAGGTCATACATAATGCCGTCCGCGCGCACTCTGGCAAAGCCGGATTTGCGCGCGCCCTCAAGCTCCTTTTTATGCTCGCCCTTGCGCTGCCTTACTATCGGCGCAAGCACCTGAAATTTCGTCTTTTCGGGAAGCTCCAGCACCCTGTCAACAATCTCGTCAACCGTCTGCTGCTTTATCTCCCTGCCGCATTCGGGGCAGTGCGGAATCCCTATCCTTGCGTACATAAGGCGCAGATAGTCATAAATCTCCGTAACCGTGCCAACGGTAGAGCGCGGATTTTTTGAGGTGGTCTTCTGGTCTATCGAAATGGCGGGAGAAAGCCCCTCAATGCTGTCAACATCAGGCTTTTCCATCTGACCAAGAAACATTCTTGCGTAAGAGGAAAGGCTTTCCATATACCGCCGCTGTCCGTCCGCGAATATGGTATCAAACGCAAGGCTGGATTTTCCCGAGCCCGACAGTCCCGTCATAACAATCAGCTTGTCACGCGGCAGCGTAAGGTCTATATTTTTCAGATTATGCTCGCGCGCGCCCTTTATCACAATTTTATCGTTTGCCACTTTCTTTGTTCCCTTTCTTTTTTAGCTTCCAATCAGCCCTGAAGTTCCTTTATCTTGTCGCGCAGGAAAGCCGCGTGTTCAAAGTCAAGCAGCTTTGCCGCCTTTTTCATCTCTGCGGTGTACTGCGCAATCAGCTTTTCGCGCTCGGCACGCGGCAGCCACTTTGCACCCTTTTTGCCGCGCGCACCGCCTTCGTCCGATTTCTTGGTTATTTCAAGCACGTCGCGGATTTCCTTTATTATCGTTTTAGGAACAATCCCATGCTCCTCGTTGTATTTCATCTGTATTTCGCGGCGGCGCAGCGTTTCGGTTATGGCAAGTTCCATGCTGCGCGTAACGCTGTCCGCGTACATTATAACCGTGCCGTCCGCGTTTCGCGCGGCGCGGCCTATCGTCTGCACAAGCGAGGTTTCGCTTCTGAGAAAGCCCTCCTTGTCCGCGTCAAGAATTGCCACCAGCGACACCTCCGGGATATCCAGACCCTCGCGCAGCAGATTTATGCCGACAAGCACGTCAAACCCGCCGCTTCTAAGGTCGCGGATAAGCTCCATACGCTCTATCGTGTCAACATCATGGTGCATATAGCGCACCCTTATATCCGCGCGTTCAAGGTAGGCGGTAAGGTCCTCCGCCATCTTTTTGGTAAGCGTTGTTACAAGCACACGCTCGCCCTTGGCAGTGCAGATGTTGATTTCGGATATCAGGTCCTCAATCTGTCCCTCGGTCGGCTTTACGATAACCTCGGGGTCAAGCAGTCCCGTGGGACGTATCACCTGCTCCACAATCTGCGTGGAGCGCTCCTTTTCAAACTCGCCCGGCGTAGCCGATACAAACACCACCTGCTTAACCTTGTCATAAAATTCATCAAAATTAAGCGGACGGTTGTCGTATGCCGAGGGCAGTCTGAAGCCGTAGTCTATCAGATTTTTCTTTCGTGCATGGTCGCCGCCGTACATTCCGCGCACCTGCGGCAGCGTGACGTGGCTTTCGTCCACAAACAGCAGCCAGTCATCGGGGAAATGGTCTATCAGCGTTACGGGCGTAGAGCCTTCCGGTCTGCCCTGAAGCACGCGGGAATAGTTCTCAATACCCTTGCACATGCCTATCTCGCCAAGCATTTCCATATCGTAGCGCGTGCGCTGCTCAATGCGCTGCGCCTCAATCAGCTTGTTGTTTTCGGTGAAATAGCGCACGCGCTGCTCCATTTCCTGCGTGATATCCTCAAGCGCGCGGTGCAGGTTATCCCTGCCCACAATGTAGTGAGAGGCGGGAAAAACCATGGCGTGCAGCAGCGTTGATTTTACATTGCCGGTTACAACGTCAAACTCGCTTATGCGGTCTATTTCATCGCCGAAAAACTCCACGCGCACGGCGGTTTCGTTGGTTGCGCCCGCGGGGAAAATCTCCACCACATCACCCTTTACGCGGAAGCGGTTGCGCTGAAAGGCTATCTCGTTGCGCTCATACTGCATTTCCACAAGGCGCTTTATAACCTCGTCGCGGTCTATCTCCTGCCCCTGACGTATAGAAAGCGTGTTTGCACGGTAATCCTCGGGCGAACCAAGAGAATATATGCAGCTTACGCTGGCAACTATTATCACGTCCCTGCGCTCTGCAAGCGCCGCCGTTGCCGAATGGCGCAGGCGGTCTATCTCATCATTTATGGCGCTGTCCTTTTCAATGTATGCGTCAGTGGAGGGAATGTACGCCTCCGGCTGATAATAGTCGTAATAGCTTACAAAGAACTCCACCGCGTTTTCCGGGAAAAACTCGCGGAACTCCGCGCAAAGCTGCGCCGCAAGCGTCTTGTTGTGCGCCAGCACAAGGGTGGGCTTGTTTACGTTGGCAATAATGTTCGCCATGGTGAACGTCTTGCCCGAGCCTGTAACGCCAAGCAGGGTCTGCTCCTTGTCGCCGCGCAGTATGCCCTCGCTCAGGTCTGCGATAGCGGCGGGCTGGTCGCCCGTGGGCGCATATTTTGAATGAAGCTGAAATTTATCCATATAATTACACCTCTGTCCGCATCAGATACACCCGATGCAGTAAAATCCGAAAGGCAGGCTCTAAGACCATATATCCACCAGCAAAGAAGCCTGACGCATGGAAAGCGCGTCATCTCTTGATACAATTATATGGTCTATAAGCTCTAAGCCGACATTTCTCAGCGCCGAGTACGAACGGCGTGTGGCGGCAACATCTGCCGAGGAAGCAAGCGCCGGCCCGTCTGGGTGATTATGCACGATAACAATCTTGCTGCACTGCCATTTTATCGCCATACTGTTGATGGTCTGAAGGTCGTAATGAACGGAATGCGTATCTCCCCTTGAAAGTTCAAACTCGTACACAAGCGTCAGCGCATTGTCAAGCAACAGCACATGAACCGTTTCAATCTTCTTATATTTCATCAGACCGAGGCAGTAGCCTTTAAGCGCCTTTACATCGCACAGGGATTTGCCGCTGCTGCTATTGTGCAAAAACGCACCCGCAAAATCCTTTATATAGCACAATGTCGCCGCTGCACGCTCCCCTATAATGCCTGCCTGCACAATTTCATCATAGCCTGCAACCGCAAGCGCCTTAAGCGAGCCGAAATGCGCCAGAAGCGCTTTCGCCATTTGCGAAGTATCCACCCTTGTATAACAGGAATACAACAGCATTTCAAGTATCTCCTGCTCGTTAAAGGCTTCAATGCCATATTTGAGATATTTGTCTGTCATACGCTGCCTGTGTCCCTTATGAATATTATTTTTTTCTGGCATTATTATAAACCTCCCACCAAAAAGTACAAATATTCACATATTGCAGTCTGCTGAAAAAGTCTGTTCGTACACTTATATCCGCGCCTATATGCAAATTGCAGACAGTGCTGACAATCCATGCGCGCAGAACCGATACTTCATTGAAAAAGCGCGAAGGATTTTTCAACTCTCTGAAATATTCACATATTGATTATATTGCATTAAGATATGATTTGTCAAGAGGCTTAACATTAAATTTTGCTGCGGTGTTGCCTTTGGACGGAAAATCTGATATAATGGTAGAAGTACAGATTACGGAGAGTGAGTTTATGGACAAGCACACGGCGCTTAAGCAATACTTCGGACACAGCGCGTTCCGCTTTGGTCAGGAGGAAATAATAGACCGCATACTTGCGGGCGGGGACTGTCTTGCCGTTATGCCGACAGGCGCGGGAAAATCCATGTGCTACCAGATACCCGCACTTGTTCTCAGCGGGGTTACCATTGTAATTTCCCCGCTTATTTCACTCATGAAAGACCAGGTTGAGGCGCTGGCGCAGTCGGGCGTGCCTGCGGCATACATAAACAGCTCGCTTCAGCCGCACGAATACTACACAACGCTGCGGCTGCTTTCCACGGGCGAGATAAAAATACTGTACGTTGCGCCCGAACGTCTGCTAAGCGATGACTTCCTTGCGCTTTGCCAAACGCTTGAAATACCGCTTGTTGCGGTTGACGAGGCACATTGCGTTTCCCACTGGGGACAGGATTTCCGCCCAAGCTACCTTAAAATCGCGCCGTTTGTAAACGCTCTGCCAACGCGCCCCGTGCTTGCGGCATTCACCGCCACCGCTACCGAAGCAGTAAAGCGCGATATCGTGAATATACTTGGTCTTAACGCGCCCTACTCCATAACCACCGGCTTTGACCGCCAGAACCTGTATTTTGAAATCCGCAGCTGCACCGCGCGTGAAAAAGACGCGCTGCTGCTTAATATTCTGCGCAGCGCGGGCGGAAAAAGCAGCATAGTGTACTGCTCCACCCGAAAAAATGTGGAACAGGTCTGCGCGTTTCTTAAGCTTAACGGCTTAAATGCCGCAATGTACCACGCGGGACTTAAGGACGAGCTGCGCCGGCAGGCACAGGACGATTTTATCTTTGACCGTTGTGATATAATCGTTGCAACAAACGCTTTCGGAATGGGTATAGACAAATCGGACGTATCGCTTGTAGTTCACTACAATATGCCAAAGGATATAGAAAGCTACTATCAGGAAGCAGGCAGGGCGGGGCGCGACGGCTCACCCGCAAGGTGTATACTGCTGTACAGCAAATCCGATGTAAATCTCAACAAATTCATCATAGAACACAGCCGCGAGGACAGCGAACTATCCGAGCGCGAAGCAGAGGAAATGCGCGCCCGCGACCTTGAACGCCTGCGGCAGATGACTTTTTACTGCACCACAAGCCGCTGCCTGCGCGAGTTTATCCTACGGTATTTTGGGGAGCGAACAAGCGGCTTCTGCGGAAATTGCAGCACCTGCAACAGCAATTATGATACGCTGGATATAACCGTGCAGGCACAGAAAATAATCTCCTGCATATTCAGAATGGAGCAGCACGGAATATACGGCAGCAAGTCGCTTGTAAAAGAAATACTGACAGGCGCGTGCGCCGACCAACGCGCACAGTCGCTTTCAACCTACGGCATAATGAAAACCGAAGAAAAGCGCATTGACGCTATAACGGACTACCTTATCGAAACGGAATACATACAGAACGGCGACCGCGGCTGCGAAATAACAGAGCTTGGCAGCGAATTTATCAAAAAGCGAAAGACCCTGCTTATGAAGCAGCCTAAAACCACCGCGTCCGAAGCTGCTGCGGTGATATCGGCGGCGTCTGCGGAAAAGGCTCCATACAATCCGGAGCTTTTCGAGAGGCTTAAACAGCTTCGCAAGGAAATTGCGGCTACGCTGGGAGTTCCCGCGTATGTGGTGTTTACGGACGCAACACTGCGCGAAATCAGCGTAAAACAGCCGCTTACAACACAGGATTTTATGAACGTTTCAGGTATAGGCAGTATAAAAGCCGAAAGATACAGCAAGAAATTTGCAAAGGTAATTATACAGTATCAAGAAGAAAAGGCTGTCAAAAACTGAGAACGCGCCCCGTGGGATATCCCTGCGGGGCGCGCTGCTGTTGTGCCAAAAATTTTACTCTGCCGAAAACTCGTAGGTGGTCGTGAAATGATAGGTTTCTCCCGCCTTCAGCAGGCAGCTTGGAAACTGCGGCTGATTTGGCGTGTCGGGTGAAAACTGGCTCTCAAGGCACAGACCCGCATACTTGTTGTAAACCGCGCCGTTTTTGCCGTTCTCGCCGTTAAGACCAATTCCGATATAGAACTGTATAGCGGGCTTGTCGGTTTTAACGGTCATAACTCTGCCCGTTGTCGGCTCATAGACGCGGGCGGCGGTGCGCATTACCCCCGGCTCGCCAAGGACAAAATTGTGGTCATAACCGTTTGGCAGCCTGCCGTTGTCCATATCCTCGCCAACGCGCTTGGGCTGTGTAAAATCAAACGGCGTATCCGTAACATAGGCAAGCTTTCCCGTAGGTATCAGCAGCGGATTTACGGGAGTATACTTGTCGGCGTTGATTGTTACCACATGGTCCTTTATATCGCCGTTTCCCGCGCCCTTAAGGTTGAAATAGGAATGGTTGGTAAGATTAAGCACCGTATCCTTATCGGATTTTGCGGAATATTCTATTTCAAGTCCGTTGCCTGCGGTAAGCGTGTACTTTACCGTTATAGTTACAGTGCCGGGATAATTTTCCTCGCCATCGGGACTTACATAGCCAAGAACTACGCAAGGTTCAGCGCCGTCAAGCACTTCCTCAACCGTCCACACACGCTTGTTGTAGCCAAAGGCGCCGCCGTGCAGGTGGTTTACCTTGTTGTCGTTAGGGGTAAGCTGATACTGCTTGCCATTTATAGTGAAGCCTGCGCCGCCTATGCGGTTTGCATAGCGTCCCACCAGCGCACCGTGAGAACTGTTGCCGTCCACATATTCCTGAAGCGTGTCATAGCCCAGAACCACGTCGGCCATGTTTCCGTCCCTGTCGGGAACCTCAAGTCCCACAACCGCACCGCCGAAGTTTGTAATGCGCGCGGTAATGCCCTTCTCGTTTTTCAGCGTTATCAGATAACACTTATAGCCGCGGAAAAATCCAAATTCCTTTGTTGATATCATGTTTATTTACCTCCGTATTAAAAATCAGGTTACACCTGTATTTTTTCTGAACCTATTATTTCAGCAGCGAAATGCACTTCTGCGGACAGGCGGCGGCGCACTCTCCGCAGCCCGTGCATTTTGCACCGTCTATCGCGGCGCGGTTGTTTTCCACCTTTATCGCACCCACAGCGCATTTCTTCTCGCATATGCGGCAGCCTATGCAGCCGTTTCTGCACACCGCCTTTACCGTTTTTGCACTGTCGGTATTATAGCAACGCACCGCATATTGCTGCTTTGCGGGAATTATCACAATCAGCTTATTGGGACAGACCTCGGCGCATTTTCCGCAGCCCGTGCATTTGACACGGTCAACCGCGGCAATGCCGTTTGCTATCGAGATAGCGCCGTAATCGCATACCTTTACGCAGTCGCCAAGGCCGTCGCAGGCACTGCGGCAAGTTCCCTTGCCGTTGTAAAAACGCTCCGCCGCCGCGCAGCTTTGCGTTCCCGTAAAAATAAATCTGTCCTCTGTTGCGCATGCGCAGCCGTTGCAGCGCACAAACGCCGCTGCCGCTTCAACCTCCTGCGCGTCCGTACCCATAATCGCGGCAAGCTTTTTGGCGGTTTCCGTACCGCCGGGGCGGCACAGGTTAGCGGCAGCCTTGCCCTGCGCAACGGCATTTGCATATCCCTCGCAGCCGGAAAATCCGCACGCGCCGCAGTTTGCACCGGGCAGCGCCTCGGCAAGCTGCGCGGCGGTTTCATCGGCTTCAACAAAAAACACCTTGGAGCATACCACCAGTATCGCGCCCGCCGCCGCGCCTATCACGGCGAAAATAAGTATCGGAAGAAGATAGGTCATTACAAATTCCATCACGCACCCCCGAACATTCCGTCAACAATACCGCCAAAGCCAAGAAAGCTAAGCGACACGATAGCCGCCGCCACAAGCGTAATCGGCATACCCTGAAAGGCTTTGGGAATATCGCAGCGCTCCAGCCTGCCGCGCACGCCCGAAAATATCAGCATTGCCATCATAAAGCCGATACCGCCGCCCGCCGCGTTTACAACGGATTGAAGAAAATTATAGCCGTTCTCGATATTAAGCAGCGTAACGCCAAGCACGGCGCAGTTTGTGGTTATCAGCGGAAGATATACGCCAAGCGTTTTGTACAGCGCGGGAATATACTTTTTAAGCACCAGTTCAATCACCTGCACAAACAGCGCAATGATAAGGATAAACAAGATGGTGTTCATGTATTCCAGACCCATCGGCACAAGAAACGCATGGTAAAGCGGGTAGGTTACGGCGGTTGCGCCAATCATAACCGCAATAACCGCGCAGCCCATTCCAACCGAGGACGAAGCCTTTTTGGATACGCCAAGAAACGGGCATATGCCCATGAATTTTGACAGCACAAAGTTGTCCGTAAGTATTCCTGTGAGAAGAATTATCATCATGCTTTTTGCAAGCTCCATTATACATTCTCCTCCTTTTCACTGTGGAAAGAGCAGCCGCCAGCGCAGCCCTCCTTATTCGGGCAGGCGGCACAGCCTGATGGCGCCGCAGCCGTGCGTCTGCTGATTTTATTCACCAGCGCGATAACGCAACCAAGCACGAAAAATCCGCCCGCGGGGAACACAAATATCGCCATAGGCTCGATAAAATCGGGACGCACCTGTATGCCAAACCATGTGCCGCTGCCGAAAATCTCCCTTACAGAGCTTACCGCAAGCATGGCAAGCGTAAAGCCAACGCCCATGCCAAGTCCGTCAAGAACAGAGGCAGCGGCGTTGTTCTTGCTTGCAAACATCTCGGCTCTGCCAAGAATTATACAGTTTACCGTGATAAGCGGCAGGTATATTCCAAGCGCGTCATAAATATCGGGCAGCGCGGATTTCAGCACAAAGCCTGCCACCGTTACAAAGCCCGCTATTATCACTATGTACGCAGGAAGCCTTACCTGCGCGGGAATAACGCGCTTAAGCAGCGATATAACAAGATTTGAGCATACCAGCACAAAGGCAGCCGCCGCACCCATGCCAATAGCATTTGAGGCGGAAACCGTCACCGCAAGCGTGGGACACATTCCAAGCAGCGAAACAAGCGTGGGATTTTCCCTGATAAGTCCCTTTGTAAATTCTCCCATATAGCTCATTACCGCTCACCTCCCGTATAAAGCGCATACGCTTCAAGCGCGATATTAACGGCGCTTGCAACGCCCTTTGAGGAATAGGTCGCGCCCGTCACCGCCTGTATCTCTCCGGCATTCTTTGGTTTTGCGGTAACGATTGTAACCGCGTAATCAACACCCCTGAACTGCTCAAGGTAAGACGGGTCTGCCGTTTTTGTGCCAAGGTTCTGCGTTTCCTCGCCCGTGGATACCGCAGCAACGCCCGCAGCCGCGCCCTGCCGATTTACTCCCACAAGCAGGGTATAGCCCTCCTTGTAGCCCTTTACGGTAACCTCAAACGCAAGGCTTCCGTCGTTCTTTTTTATCACCTTTGTAACGCGCGCAAGATCTTTATAGTCAGACCCTGCAAATAACGGCTGCCACACGTCTTCGCGCTCTGTAAACAATGGCTGCCATTCCTCTGCGGGAACTACGGAGTAATCCTCCGCCGCGCCGCCGTAAACGGAAACAGCCGCAGCCGCCTGCTTATCCGTAAGCACAGCCGAGGCGTCAACATAGGTGAGATTATAGGTTATTATCACAAGCGCCGATACTATCGCCGAAACAGCCGCCAGCACAAGGGCTGGTTTAAGATTGCTCACTTATTTCCCTCCCTTTTTCGCGCCGAACGCCTTTGGAACGGTGATTTTATCTATGTAAGGGGTCAGAATATTCATCAGCAGAATGGAATACGAAACGCCCTCCGGCAGCGAGGCAAACTGCCTTATCGCAAAGGTAAGCAGACCGCAGCCAACGCCGAAAATCAGCTTGCCAAGGCTTGTCAGCGGGGTTGTGGTGTAATCCGTTGCCATAAAGAAGGCGCCGATAATAAGTCCGCCCGACATAACGCTGTACAGCATTGAAACAGGACCGCCCGCCAGCAGCGACAGCACAGCCACCGTGCCGATAAATGCGCAGGGCGTAACAGGCGAGATGATCCTTGTAACCATAAGGAATACGCCGCCTATCAGCAGCGCAGGCACGCAGGTTTCGCCCATGCAGCCAAGCCTGTCGCCCAGAAACATCTGTAAAAGCGAGGGCAGCTCCTCCTCGGCTGCGGCAAGCGCCGTTGCAGAGGAAACAGCGTCCACCCCGCCCTGATACGCAAACGGCTGCGTCCACGTCGTCATTGCCGAGGAGAAGGACAACATAAGCACAATTCTTGCTGTAACGGCGGGGTTTGCAAAGTTCTGACCTATACCGCCAAACAGCATTTTTACTATCACAATCGCCACAAAGCAGCCGATTATAGCCATGTACTCGGGTATCTCAACAGGCAGACTGAACGCAAGCAGCATTCCCGTCACCACGGCGGAAAGGTCGCCCGTTGTGCAGTCGCGCTTTGTAACCACGCAGAACAGCCACTCAAACAGCACGCAGCTTGTACAGCAGATAACCGTAAGCGTAAGCGCGCGTATGCCAAACAGCACCACCGCCGCAATAAGCGCGGGACAAAGCGCAATAATAACGTGCAGCATAATTCCGCGCGTGGTTGCGCCGCTGCGTATATGCGGCGACGGCTCTACTATAAGCTTATTCATTTGCGCGTCACCTCGCTTTTCTTTGCTTCAGCCGCTTTAAGATAGTCCTTTGCAAGCTGGTTCTTCTCGGCAAGCTGCCGCTTTGCGGGGCAGACAAAGCTGCACGCGCCGCAGTTCATGCAAAGCGATACCTTAAGCTTCTTCAGTGCGGCAGCGTCACGGATATCATAGGCGCGCTCAAGCTCTGTCGGCATAAGATTTATAGGACAGGCGCGCACACACCTGCCGCAGCGTATGCAGGGGCTTTCTTTGTAAATCGGCGCATTGCTGAACAGCAGCACCGCGTTGTTGGTTTTTGCAAGCGGCGTATCCGGGTCAAACGCACACGCGCCCATCATAGGGCCGCCCAGAATAACCTTGTCTGGTGCACCGCAAAGACTTGCCGCCGAAATAACCTCATGCAGCGGGGTTCCCACCGCAACAATAAAGTTGCAGGGCGCGTTTACTATATTTCCGTCCACCGTAATCCTGCGCTTTACAAGCGGCATTCCCGTCCTTATATAGCTGTGTATAAAGCCCGCCGTTGATACGTTTATCATAATGCAGCCTACGTCAGAGGGCAGACCGCCCTCCTTAACCGTTCTGCCTGTAAGCGAATGTACAAGCATTTTTTCCGCGCCCTGCGGATAACCGACAGGCAGCTTTACCACCTTTATGGCAGGCATAGGCGCTGTAAGCTTTCTCAGCTTTTCAACAGCCTCGGGCTTATCCGCCTCAATACCGATTATGGCGCGCGGGATATCAAGATTTTTCATGATAAGCCGTATGCCGCCAAGCACGGCGTCCGCATTTTCCATAATCTCACGGTAGTCTGAGGTTATATAAGGCTCGCACTCCGCGCCGTTTACAAGCAGCGTGTCTATCGGCGTTTTTTCGGGATTGAACGCAAGCTTTACATGGGTTGGAAAGCCCGCGCCGCCAAGACCCACCGCGCCGCTTTCGCGTACGGCGGCGATAAAATCCTCCCGCGTATTGATAACCGGCTGCTTTATCTCGCTTGAAAGCTGCATACGGTTGTCGCTTTCGATAACAACGGTCTTGCAAAGCCTGCCGTTAAGCGCAACCACTTCCTTTATTTCCTTTACAAAGCCGCTTACGCTGGCGTGTACAGGCGCAGACATAAAAGCGGCGCTGTCGCCGATTTTTTCGCCCACCTTTACATAATCTCCCGCCTGCACCAACGGCTCGCAGGGCGCGCCTATATGCTGCGCCATGCTGATATGTACCACCGACGGCGGCTTAAGCCTGCGCGTCATCAGGTCGGCAGAGCCGCTGAAATGCGGAAGCTTTACCGAGTGAAGCTTAAACAGTTGAAACAAAACCAAATCACCTTTCTGTATTTATGAAGCCATGGCTTCTCTTACATCAAAATACACAATCAAAATACACAATGAACGAAAACATCATTGGCAAAGATATATTGAAATTATACAACAATTTTTATAAAAAATCAATACTTTTTCGCAATTGTCTACAAATTGACAAAGAATATTTGCCAAGACTTATGTATATATTACAGCGGAGGTATTTATGAATAAATTGAAAATATTTCTTAAAGGACTTTTAATCGGCTCGTCCATGAGTATTCCGGGAATAAGCGGCGGCACGGTTGCAATTATCCTTGGCGAGTATGACAGACTTCTTGAAAGCGCTGCTGATTTGCTGAAAAAGCCGCGGCAAAATCTGCCCTTTCTGCTGCTGATTGCGGCGGGCGGCGCTACGGGACTGCTTACAGCGGCGCGGGTGCTTACGCTGCTGTTTGCAACCGCCGCCGAGGTTCCGCTTAAATTTGCCTTTCTGGGACTTGCGGCGGGGTGCCTGCCTGCGGCGGCAAAGCAGTGCGGAATACTGCCGCTTACTCCGCGCAGGCTTTTGCTGACAGCCGCAGGCGGCGCTGCTGCGGCCGTGCTTACTTACCTGCCGCAGTCTGCCGTAAATCCGCAGGGTGCACCCGCGCAGCTTCTGTGCGGTATGCTGCTTGCCGCCGCTTTGGTTCTGCCGGGGATATCGGCATCGCAGACGCTGTTTGTGCTTGGAATGTATCAGCCTGTTATGAGCCGCCTTTCGCAGGGGGATTTTCTTCCGCTTGCGCCTATGGGGCTTGGGCTGCTTGTGGGAATATTCATCTGCGCAAAGCTGCTTTCGTGGCTTTTTCAGCACTTTTCGGGGGCTTACCTTGTTATAGTGGGATTTATGCTGTTTTCGCTTACGCAGCTTATACCCTCGCCCCAAAGCGTCGCTGAGTTTGTAATTGGTCTTGTGTGCTGCGCGTGCGGCTTCACAATATCCATGCTGGCAAACAGCCTGGCAGAAAATCGCGATATATCGAAAAAAACCGCTTGACAAGTACTATATCTTGATGTATAATATAGAAAAACCACAGAAAGGCAAGGGTGAAATTTTCATGATACAGGTAAACGTAACCAACGGAACATTATCGCAGCAGGAGATTGATTATTATCTTGAAGCCGCGCAGAAAAAATATCCGGACAAGCAGCTTACGGCTGTTGATTTTGAGGTTGACGGCGAATATGTCAACTGCGCATACCACTTTGCCGCAGAGCCTTTTGAGCGTATCCGCAGGATAACAGGCTACCTTGTGGGAACACTTGACCGCTTCAACAACGCCAAACGCGCCGAAGAAGCAGACCGCGTAAAGCACGGGCTGCACTGATTTTCCGCTTATTTGCACAGAAAAACGGGACTGCCGCCGCAAAATCTCCCGAAAGCCAGCGCTTTTGAGAGAATATGCGGGCAGTCCCGTTTTTTTAAGGCAACACCGCACAAAGATTGCGGAACAACTTCGTTGTACCTCGCGAGTTGCCTTAAGGCAATTCTAATCTATATAGCGCACCGCAAAATCCGCACACGGCTCGATACTGCCGCGCAGCCCCTCTGTTATCAGAAGTTCGCCGCTGCCGGTAAGCAGCACCATGTCAAAATCACCGCGTTCCCGCCTGAGCGCCGCCGCCTTGTCCGCTCCCATAACGTACACCGCCGTTGAAAGCGCGTCGCACAGCCAGCCCTCCTCCCCCACTATCGTAACGGATACAAGCCCGCTGTCTGCGGGCTTTCCTGTTGCGGGGTCAAGAATATGGCAGTAGCGTCTGCCGTCCTCACCGATAAAATACCGCTCATAGCCGCCGGAGGTCACCGCCGCCTTGCCGCAAAGCTCCACCACCGCGATATTATCGCCGCCATATGGGTTTTTAATCCCTACGCGCCATGCGCTGCCATCGGCTTTTGAGCCAACCGCGTGAATATTTCCGCCAAGCGAAAGCAGCGCGCTTTCAACGCCGTTTTCTTTCAGATATTCAGATATAATATCGCCGGTATATCCCTTTGCAATGCCGCCAAGGTCTATCTGTACGCCGCCCGTCAGCGTAAGCCTGCCGCCATCTGCCGCCACCCTGCCGCTGCCTGTTTTTTCAAGAAGCTGCCGCAGCCGCTGTTCATCGGGGATTTTGTACTCGCCCGTTGTAAAGCCCCACTCGCAAAGCACGGGATACAGCGTTATATCAAACGCGCCGCCTGTCTGCTCGCTAACCTGCAGCGCGTATTCTATAAGCTGCGCCGTTTCCTCAGATACAAAGGAAGTGGAAATATAAGCGCCGATATTGTTTGCGCGATAAATTTCGCTGTTTTCGTCCGTTACCGACCACTTTGCCGCAAGCTGATTTATCATGGCGCAGGCGTTCGCCGCAAGCGCTTCGCAATCATCGCCGCAGACGGTAACAGTCATTGCCGTATCCATGGCGAATATGGTCTGCTGCGCCGTGCGTGATTTATCGGAACACCCCGCCGCAAGCAGCAGCACCGCCGCAAGCACGGTCAGCACAGCTTTCTTCATAACATCACCCCCGTCGGCATACGCTTCTCCGCTATACAAAAGGGACGGCGAAATTCTATCCGCCGCCCATAGCTATTCAACAGTAAGAATTATTCTTCCTCGTTCCAGTCGTACAGCTTTCTGATGTCAGCGCCTACCTTTTCAAGCTGGTGCTCGCCCTCAATGCGGCGGCACGCGTTGAAATGCGCCCTGCCCATCTTGTTTTCCATAATCCAGTTGCGGGCAAATGTGCCGTCCTGAATTTCGCGGAGGACCTGCTTCATCTCCTTCTTGGTTTCCTCGGTGATTATGCGCTTTCCCGTTTCATAATCGCCAAACTCAGCCGTATCGGAAATAGAATATCTCATCATCTTGAAGCCGCCCTTGTAGATAAGGTCAACTATCAGCTTCATCTCGTGAATACACTCAAAATAAGCGTTCTGCGGGTCGTAGCCTGCCTCAACCAGCGTTTCAAAGCCCGCCTTCATAAGCGCGGTAACGCCGCCGCAGAGAACAGCCTGCTCGCCAAACAGGTCGGTTTCGGTTTCGCACTGGAACGTGGTTTCAAGCACGCCTGCCCTTGCGCCACCGATACCTGCCGCATAGGCAAGACCGGTATCAAACGCTCTGCCTGTTGCGTCCTGATGAACCGCGATAAGGCAGGGAACGCCTCTGCCAATCTGATACTCGGAACGAACGGTATGACCGGGGCCCTTGGGCGCAATCATGATAACGTCAACATCGGCAGGGGGAACAATCTGACCAAAGTGGATATTGAAGCCATGCGCAAATGCCAGCGTCTTTCCTTCGGTAAGGTTGGGGGCAATGCTCTCTTTGTAAAGGTCAGCCTGCTTTTCATCGTTGATAAGTATCATGATAACATCGGCAAGCTTTGCAGCCTCTGCCGCTGTATAAACCTTAAAGCCCGCGTCAACCGCCTTCTGCCAGCTTTTCGAGCCTTCATACAGACCAACGATAACATCAACGCCGCTTTCCTTAAGATTGAGTGCGTGCGCGTGACCCTGGCTGCCATAGCCGATAATTGCAACCGTCTTGCCGTCAAGACGGGAGAGGTTACATTCGTCCTTATAAATCTTTGCCATTGTTTTTATCTCCTTTTTGCTTTTATATTCATCGCTTATCAAAGCTTCGCGGCGCGCCGCTCTGCTCTGGCGAGGTTAGACCTTAACCGTTGCGTCGCCCTTTTGCAGGGCGATAGTGCCTGTTCTTACTATCTCCTTTATACCGTAGGGGCGCAGCAGCTCCTCATAATTTTTAAGGTTGTCCTTACTGTCCGAAAGCTCGATAGTCATGGTGTTCTGTGAGATATCCGAAATCTTGCCGTTTGCGATCTCGACAATGCTCATAATCTCCGCGCGCTGCTTTGAGGTGCAGCCGACCTTTATCAGCACAAGCTCCCTTGAAACAACGCTGTCGCTTTGCAGGGTCTTTACCTTTATAACGTCAATCAGCTTGTTAAGCTGTTTTTCAATCTGTTCAAGCGTGTAGTCGCTGCCGTCCGCAACTATGGTTATGCGTGAAACGCGCTCATCGTCCGTAACGCCCACCGCAAGGCTGTCGATATTGAAGCCGCGCCGCGCAAACAAACCCGCAATTCTTGCCAGAACGCCCGCCTGATTTTCAACCAGCACCGAAATTGTATGCTTCATGCGCACCCCCGTTAAAGAATTGTCTTTTCGCTGCCCTCAACCGAAACCTCTATAAGAAACGGTTTTGGGGACTTAATCATGCGTTCTACCGCTTCAGCGGCACTTTCGGGGCTGTCGGCGGTCATGCTGTCTATGCCGTATGCGCCCGCTATCGCCGTAAATCTGGGACTTCCGTCAAGCGAAACCGCGGTAAGACGGTTGTCATAGCCGCGCTCCTGAAGCTCCCGCACCATGCCAAGGCAGTTGTTTCTCATCACAACAACCTTTATGTTAATGCCGTGCTGCACCGCTGTGGCAAGCTCCATCATCTGCATTTGAAACGAACCGTCGCCGCAGACCGCAACAACCTCCCTGTCGGGAGCAGCAGCCTTTGCGCCGATAGCCGCAGGCACTGAATAACCCATGGTTCCCATGCCGCCCGAGGTGAGAAAACGCCCGCCGTGGAACGTGATGTTGGAAGCCGCCCAAATCTGGTTCTGCCCAACGTCCGCAACAACAACCGAGTTATCGGGCAGCGCCTTGTCCAGTATCTGCATAAACTGCTTGGGATTTATATATCCCTGCGCCGCAGGAACAATCGGATTATCCCCGCGCTGCGCGTCAAGCTCGGCAATCCATTGGGAGTGTGACATCTGCCGCTTTACCGCCTCAATAAGCTGACCAAGCACAAGCGTTATATCACCCACTATCGGAATATTAACCGCAAGATTTTTGCCAATCTCCGCAGGGTCTATATCAATATGTATTACGGTAAGACCGCCGCGCTGCTGCATGGCGGATATTGCACGGTCACCCACCCTTGCGCCCAGAAGCACCAGCACATCGCAGTGGTTTACCGCATAGTTTGCGCTTTTGCAGCCGTGCATTCCAAGCATTCCAAAATAATTCGGGCTGTCGGTATACATCGCGCCAAGCCCCATCATGGTTGAAACAACAGGGATATCCGTAAGCTGCGAAAACTCACGCATAAGCTGTGCGCCGTCCCCCGTAAAAAGACCGCCGCCCGCGCAGATAAGCGGCTTTTCCGCCGCCTCAATAGCGCTTATTGCGCGCTTTATCTGCTGACCATTGCCAAGGCTGCTTGGACGGTAGCTTCGGATATCGGCAGACTGAGGATATTCAAAATCTATCTCAGCCTTCTGCACGTCAAACGGGATATCAATAAGCACAGGACCGCGCCTGCCGCTGCCGGCGATATAAAACGCCTCCTTGAACACCCTTGCGGTATCTGCGGGATTTTTAAGCAGATAGCTGTGCTTTACAAACGGTTCTGCGCTGCCTGTTATATCAGCCTCCTGAAAAACATCTCTGCCTATCTGCTCCGTATTTACCTGCCCCGTTATCAGCACCATGGGGATACTGTCCATATAGGCGGTGGCGATAGCCGTGATAAGGTTAAGCGCGCCGGGGCCGCTTGTTGCAATGGCAACTGCGGGCTTTCCCGTCATTCTGGCATAGCCGCTTGCGGCGTGACCGCCGTTCACCTCATGGCGGACAAGTATATGCTTTATATCGGTATTAAGAAGTTCATCATAAAAAGGACATATTGCCGCGCCGGGATAGCCGAAAACAGTGGAAATTCCCTCCGCCTTCAATGCCTCCGTCATGGCTTTGGCAACAGTCATGCGGGTTGTACTCATCTATATTATCGTCCTCTCGGAATAATCGGATTGGTCATTAGTATCACACATATTGATTATACCAAAGTTGAGCCGCATTGTCAAGCAGTGAAAAAGCAAACCTGACAATTTATGACCGAATATT
>CAZLBL010000014.1:0-35827 GCA_964557825.1 uncultured Ruminococcus sp. | reverse complement strand
TTTGCCTTTGGTGCCTTGGAGCGCAGCGGAAAGGAATGGTCATAAATATGAAAAACAGAATAAACATCGCGCTTTGCATAACTCTTTGTGCGGCGCTGCTGACAGGCTGCGCAGCCGACAGCGAAAGCGAAAGCATAAACACGGTTGATATGGGCGGCTCGGCTTCTTCAGCCTCAACAACTTCGGCGGCTTCTGCCGATTATACCGAGGAGAGCAGCTATCAGCTGCCGCAGCAGACTGCCACCGCTTCAACGGCGCTGCAAACAACCATCACCGCTGCAACCACCGCGGACGAGATTATTATTCCCGATGAGATTGTGCTTCCCGATGAGGTGATAATTCCCGCAGAAACAACCGCCTCGGTTCAGACTACCACAACCTCCACGGAAGCTTCAGCCACAACTCCAACAGAGGCAACGTCAACCGCAGCTTCAACAACGGCGGACGAGCCTGCCGAAATCCCCACGGAAATCGGCTCCAACAGCTACAATGCGGAGAATTACGGCGAGGTCAAGGCGGTGTGGATATCTTATCTTGAATATTCCGCGCTTATGAAAGGCAAAACCGAGCAGCAGTTCCGCGAAAATATCGGCGGCGCGCTTGATAACTGCGTCGATTTGGGACTTAATACCGTGTATGTCCATGCGCGTTCCCACGGCGACGCATATTACAAATCGGACTTGTTTCCGTGGTCGGAGTATGCTTCGGGAGCTGTCGGCGTTTCTCCCGGCTACGACCCGCTTGAGATTATCATAGAGGAGGCGCACAGCCGCGATTTATCCGTGCAGGCGTGGATAAATCCGTTAAGGCTGTGCAGGGCTTCGGATATAGACAAATGCAGCGGCAGCCGCTATTATGACTGGTACGCCGACAGCGGCAGAAACGGAAAATACATCGTTGAAGTAAACGGATATTATTACCTTAATCCCGCTTATGACGAGGTGGTCGGGCTTGTTGCGGGGGGTGCTGCGGAAATCGTTGCAAATTATGATGTTGACGGGCTTCATATAGACGATTATTTCTATCCCACCACCGACAGCTCCTTTGACGAGGCAGCATACCTCCAAAGTGGCTATACCTCGCTTTCTCAGTTCCGCTATGATAACAGCAGCAAGCTTGTAAAAGGTCTTTACAATGCGGTAAAGGCGGCAAATCCCACCGCGCTGTTCAGCGTAAGCTGTCAGGGAAGCATTGAAAATAATTACAATCAGGTTTATGCTGATGTTGAACGCTGGTGTACTGAGAGCGGCTTTGTGGACTACATTGTGCCGCAGATATATTATGGCTTTGACAACTCAACACAGCCTTATGCGGAGTGCCTTGGGCGCTGGGACGCGCTTGCGCAGCAGGGCGGCATTTCGGTTGTGGCGGGTCTTGCCGTGTATAAAATCGGCGTTGAGGATAAATGGGCAGGCGGCGGCAAGTATGAGTGGATAAACAACAGCGGCATACTTGCACGGCAGATTCAGCTTGCGGCGCAGTGCGCAAGCTACGGGGGAATTTCGCTGTACAGCTACAACAGCATATTCAACGCGGACAGCGCCGTGGCACAGCAGGTCTGGACGGAGATTGAGGGCGTCGCCGATATCCTGACCTGACAGACTTTGATAATATTACACAGAAAAACAAAGGCAACACCGCGCAAAATCCAAAAGATGGTCTTTGTGCGGTGTTGCCCAAATACGAAAACGGGGAAAATATGAAAAAGCTATTAAGAAAAATAATGTGCGCGGCGCTTGCGCTCTGCATTGGTCTGAGTACCGCCGCCGCATACGCGCAGCCTGCCGACAGCGCGCAGGAGGAGCAGGCGGTTTCGGTCGCTGTGCAGCGCGAAAACAAGGTTCATCTCCGCGATGGAATGCGCGCGGTAACGCTGACGCCGGGACTTGATTTCTGCAAAAACGGCGCTTCAGACGCGGAGCTTTCCGCCGAGCTTTCGCAGCTTTCGGCGGAGATTATGGGCTACGGCATGAACACCGTGCTTATTAACACAAATTATGAGGACGGCGTTTATTACGACCTTGAATTTAACAGCGGCACAAGCGTACTTGGCAGCGCAATAGACTGTTTCAGGGGCGCGGGTCTGTCGGTTTTTGTGGTGCTTGATGTAAACGCGCTTATTACGCGGCTTTCGCAGCAGGGCATAGGCATTAAAAGCGGTTTTTCGGCAGCGGTTCACAAGTTTGCAATGAAGTATGCCTGCGATGGAATTATATTAACCAACTATTATATGCGCAATGACGGCACGGTCTACTCGCAGTACATGGAAAGCGGCTCGGGCATCGGCTATGAAAACTGGCTGTACGAAACCAACGAGTACATAATCCGCACAATATCAGAGGTAACCCGCCGCACCAACAACGCCGTTGCCGTTGGACTTATGATAAACGATATGTGGGCGAATAAAAGTTCCAATGAGTTTGGCTCGCCTACCGAGGACACCGTTCAGGCGCTTTATGACGGCTTTGCCGATACAAAAAAGTACATAGAAAAGCAATACGTTGATTTTGCCATGGTAAAGGCGTATGGTTCAACCTCGGATTACGCGCTTAATTTTGACAGCGTGGTAGGCTGGTGGTATGACCTGTGCGAGCAGAACGGCGCCAAAACCTATGTTGTACACCTTAACGAGCGCGTGGGCAGAACCAACTGGAACGAGGATCAGCTTCTCCGTCAGCTTACCGTGCTTGAGGATTATGAAAACATAGGCGGCAGCGTGTTCAATTCGTACTATTCGCTCAAGGAAAATCCCCTCGGCACAACCGATACGCTGCTTAAATATTTTGACGAGCAGATAAATACAGATACCATTTTTGAGGATTTGGAAATGATATCGCCAACCTCTCTCAGCTTTGTCACCTATGACTCCACTGTGAAATTCATGGGTACCTTTGACGAGAACTTTGACGTCTATTTTGACGGACAGAGGATAACGCTTAACGAGGCGGGCAACTTCTATTTCAACGAGCCGCTTTCGGTTGGCTGGAACAGCTTTACCATTCAGCACAAGGGCAAGCAGTATAATTACTCCATCGAGCGCAGGATTGACGTTCTTACCGGAATAGGACAGACCTCCGATATTATTGTTGACGGCGGAACGCAGATTGCGCTTGTGGCGGTGGCTTACAGCGGCGCGGCGGTTAGTGCTTCAATAGGCGGTCAGACGATAAATCTGAAAGAGCAGGAGGGCAGCGCGGAGGAAATCGGCGCAAACTCCTCTTATGCGAAATTTATAGGCTATTACACCGCACCCGCAGGAATTGTTGGACAGCAGCAGCGTCTTGGCGAAATAACATATTATGCCGCATACAGCGGTTATGATGAGTATATGACGGGCGGCAGCGTTACCGTTGAAGCAAAGCCCGAGCCTGTAAAGGACATCATAGCGGAGCTTCTTGAGGACCAGAGCGCCGTAGGCACCGGCGAGGTTGTCGGCACAATGCCGCCGATTGTCGATGAAACGGAGAACGTGCAATACATCAAGGTGCTTGAAAACTATACAAATGTTTATGACGGCATGACAAGCGGCGATATACCAACCCCCGCGTTCTGTCAGCTCCCCGCAGGCACGCTGGATTATGTCAGAAGCCAGTCGGGCGGATATATCACAACAACATCGGGCAAGCGTTTTGCTTTGGAAGATGTAAAAACGTTCTACGATACAGGACTTGGCGAGAACGCCCTGCTTGTAAAGGAGATAGGTAATCACGGCGGAAAGAGTTACATAAAGCTTAAGCTTGATTATAAATCCTCATTTAATATAACAACCTCTGTGCAGTATCACAACGACCTTTACGGAGAGTACGGCGTGGACAGCTTCGGCGCGCAGGAGGTTTATATCACCTTTGACAATATAACAAGCGTTACAAAGCTGCCAAGTTTTGAAGCCTGCTCGCTGTTCAGCAGCGGCAAATGGGAAACGGTCGAGGAAAACGGCGTGCCCAAGTTCCGCCTTACGCTTACGCTTACGCAGGCGGGAATTTACAGCGGCTGCGGCGCGTATTATGACGAAAACGGCGACCTTATGCTTACATTTGCCGTTCCAACCGCTACGCTGTCGGGCAAGGTTATAGTGATAGACCCTGGTCATGGTTATACGGATAATCTTAATGCGCAGGACCCTGGCGCTATCGGCAATGTAACAGAGTTCTCGGTAAACCTTGCCGTTGCAAAGAAGCTTGAGGCAAAGCTTACCGCGCTTGGTGCGACTGTTGTGCGGCTTCAGACCGAAAGCAGCGTATATCCCACCCCGCAGCGTCCGATAACGGCGCGGCAGTACGGCGCGGATATGTTTATATCGCTGCATTGCAATTCCGCGCTTAATACCGAGGCAAAGGGCGTTGAGGTGTACTATTTCACGCCGTTCTCACAGCCGCTTGCCGAATATATCAGTACGCAGCTTTCCTCGTTCTATGAAAACGAGATTTATGCGGACGGCACAAGCTGCAACCGCGGCGATAAGTACAGCTATTACTGGGTAACGCTTCAGCAGGATTTCCCCTCGGTACTGGTTGAGATGGGCTTCATCTCCAATCCCACCGAGTGCATGGCAATGGCTGACGCCGCCAATCAAGAGGAAATGGCACAGGCTATTGCGTATGGTGTGTATAATTATTTTGCCAGAAGCAATATTTCATATTCGGGCGGCGGAAGCAGCTCCGCGCCCGATGCCTCGGAGGATATTCCTGCCGAAAATAACGATGATGAGCAGCAGTAATTATCGTGAAAACCGTTAAAATCCGCAGCGTTCTGCTCGTGCTGTGTTGTTTTAAGACCTTTTGAACAAAAAAATTGCGGAAAACAGTTGAAATATTTTTCAAAATATGTTATCATGATAGAGTAAGTTATTTTTTCCTGCTACGGCGGGAGTAATTCTGTAAATTTGAAAGGAATAAAAAACCATGGCAAATGTAAAGAAGACTGCTGCTGCCGCAGCCAAGACAGAGGCAAAGGCTGCCGCTCCCGTTGAGAAAAAGGCAATTGTACCCGCAGAAAAACCTGCCGAGGCTGCAAAGCCCGAGGTAAAGACTGAAGCCAAGGCAGAGGTTAAGACTGCCGCTCCCGCAGAGAAAAAGACTGCTGCGGAGAAGAAAGCACCCGCAGAGAAAAAGCCAGCGGCTAAAAAGCCAGCTGCAAAGAGGACTGCAAAGCCTGCCGCTAAGAAGGCTGCTGCAAAGAAAACTGCAGTTAAGGCAGATGAAAAGCCCGCAAAGAGGGCATACAACAGAAAGCCGCTGACCGCTGCCGATGTTGCCGCTAAGCTTGCAAAGAAGCTTAACGCCAAAAAGGCTGCCGATATCAACGGAAAGGTTGCTGTTGATATAAAGCTGTATGGTCAGTTTGAGGCGCACATTTATATCGAGGTTAAGGATAACCAGCTTACCGTTGCTCCTTATGATTATATCGAGCGCGATATCGAGGCTGCAATTTCCGTTGAAAACGCACTTGCCATTATCAACGGCAAGCTGACTCTTGCTGACGCTCTTGCAGACGGCAGACTGTACGCCTTTGGCAACATCGGCGCTGCTGCAAAGCTCAGCGTGCTGTTCTGATTTTTGCAAAAAAATAGTTACAAATGCCGTCTGCTTGGTCAGACGGCATTTTTTGCGCGAAAAAACTGTGAAAACTGCACATGAAGCGGGAAAAAATATTTGACAAATCGCCAACAAAGTGGTATAATAAACTGATTTAGTATTTTCATGGAGGGTTAAGCTATGAATACCATTTTCTATAAATTTGAGGGCAAAATGTATATCAATATCACAAACGGCTGCCCTTGCCGCTGCGTTTTCTGCATAAGAAACAACGCGGATACTATCTCGGATAATGACAGCCTGTGGCTTGAGCATGAGCCTGATTTTGAGGAAATCGCCGCAGCCTTCGAAGCTTTTGACAAAACAGGCATTACGGAGGCGGTTTTCTGCGGCTATGGCGAGCCTATGGTTCGTGCAGATATGGTTGTGCGCACCGCGGAATATATAAAGAATAACTCCAGCCTTAAAATACGCCTTAATTCCAATGGACTTGTGAAGCTTATTCGCCCGAATTTTGATTTGAACAGCCTTAAGGGTCTTATCGACAGCGTTTCCGTAAGCCTTAACGCGCCCGACGCAAAGCGCTATAACGAGGTTACCTGCCCTTCTTTCGGTGAGAAATCATTTGACGCAATGCTTGATTTTGCACAGCAGATGAAAAAAATCTGCGGCAAGGTCGGCTTCACGGTGGTTGACGTTATTACTCCCGATGAGATTGAGCGCTGCCGCACACTTTCGCAGCAGCTTGATATCCCGCTGAGAGTGCGCGCCTACGTCACCGATAACGAAAGCTACACATAATGCGCATACTTGGAATTGACCCCGGCTATGCGATAGTCGGCTATGGCGTGCTTGACTATGACAAGGTTGCGTTTACAACGGTAAATTACGGAGCCATTACAACGGAAGCTGAAACACCGTTTGACAAAAGGCTTTCTGAAATTTATGACGATATGTGCAGCCTTATAGATATGTTTGCGCCCGATTGCATGAGCATTGAGAAGCTTTATTTCAACACTAATACAACCACGGGAATTGACGTTGCGCAGGCGCGCGGAGTGATAATGCTTGCCGCCGCGCAGAAAAATATTCCTATTTACGAATACACGCCGCTTCAGGTAAAGGTTGCGGTTACAGGCTACGGCAGGGCAGAAAAGCATCAGATGCAGGAGATGACTAAAAATATCCTGCACCTGACAGCCATACCAAAGCCTGACGATACCGCAGACGCGCTTGCAATAGCCATATGCCACGGACACACTGGCGCTTCAAGGCTTGCAGCGGTTAAGGAAAGCATGAAAGGAAGAAAATAAATGATATACAGCGTAAGGGGAGAGCTTATCCATACCGAGCCGTCGCTTGCGGTGGTTGAATGCGCAGGCGTTGGCTATGCCTGCCGCACCACAATGAATACGCTTAAGCAGATTGGCGGCACAGGCGGCGAGGTAAGGCTGTTTACATATCTCCATGTGCGAGAGGACGCGGTTGACCTGTTCGGCTTTGCCGATACTGCGGAGCTTTCCTGCTTTAAGCAGCTTCTGTCGGTTTCGGGCGTTGGACCAAAGGCGGCGCTGTCCATTCTGTCGGAGCTTAACCCCTCAAAGCTTGCGCTGTGTATAACCACGGGCGACAGCAAAACGCTTACGCGCTGCCCTGGAATAGGCGCAAAAACCGCTCAGCGTATCGTTTTGGAGCTTAAGGATAAGGTTGCAAAGGAGCAGCATATTTCCGCTGTTGATTTTGCGGCGCAGCCGTCTGCTTCCTCAGATAACAATAATTTATCCGAGGCGCTGACAGCTTTGTGCGTGCTTGGCTTCCCCATGCAGCAGGCGCAGAACGCCGTTGCGGGAGTGGAGGCGGACGCTTCTGTCGAGGAAATAATCAAATATGCTCTCAAAAGGCTGGGAAACTAGTGCGAGGTGATTATATTGAAACGCAAGCAGGGCGTAGTTGCAATAATTACAGGCGTTGTTTTTCTTGGCATTTACACAGTATCGGTGGCAATTGAGGAGGGCATAACGTCCGCCGTGCATTTTTGCGGCTTTCTGTGTGCTTTCGGCTTTTTGATTTCGTTTGCGGTTTTTGTTGCCATTTTGGCAAACGATACGCTTATATACGATTTGAAATGCCGCCGTGCCGCGATAAAAGCGCTTGGCAACGGCGGTCTTGGCATGATTGCGCGGGATAAGGTCGCAAAAATCGCTTACAAGGGCATACTTCTGATGATTAAGGGGCATTATGCCAAGGCGGAGGAGCAGCTTATGCGCGCGCTTTCCCTTTCCGATATAAGGCAAAATCAGCTTTTCTGTGTTGAGTGGCTTGTAAGGCTGTATGAAGCAATGGCTGATGATGAAAAGCTGATGTGGTGCTATAAAAAGGCTGTGGATTACGCTCCCGAAAAGCCTGAGTTTCAATCGCGCTTAGGTCATGCGTATTATGTTGATGGCAGGCTTGACGAAGCTATGTTCTGCTTTCAGCAGGCGCTGCATTTCGACCCAAACCATCATTATTCCGAGTACAGCATAGCCAAGATATACATAGCGCGCGGCGAGGACGATAAGGCGATAGAGCTGCTTACAGAGCTTTCCCGCAAGCAGGAAAATCACCCCCTTGTCTATGCGGAGCTTGCAACAATCCTTGCGATGAAGGGCGATGAGGAGAAAAGCCGCGAGTGCTATCAGAAAGCTGTGCTGCTTGGCTATAACGAGCCAGACAAGCTTGCGCGCCGCATGACGGCGATATGCGCGTTTAACAATGCCGAGGACGCTGACGGCAGTGATTTGCCCGCCGAGTATTACAGACATATCTCGTCAGACAGCGAAAATTCAGATGAAATATCGACATAAAGGAGGATTTTGCAATGGCTAAAAATGACAGAAAAATTCGCCGCGTTTCGTGGTCAATAGTTATCGGCTGCTTTGGCGGTGTGCTTTTTTGCGTGTTTATGCTGTGGCTTACCACTGATAGCGTTGAAAAATCGCTCTATGTTGGGGCGCTGTTTGGCTGCATGGCGGGCATTGTTGCACTTTGCGTAGCTTTACAGCAAACCTTCACCATTTATTTCAGACAAAGGCAGAAGGCGTTTGCTGCGCTGGGAAAGCACGGGATAACCGTTGTTGTCAAGGATAAGAACGCGCGCTTGTGTTACAAGGGAATTGTCGCGTTTATGAACGCAAAGTTTGCCAAGGCGGAAAGCCTGCTTACACAGGCGCTTAATCAGACGGAGCTTCTCCAAAATCAGCTATTTTGTACCGAGTGGCTAAGACGGCTTTACGAAACAATCAACGACCGCGAGAAATTTTTATGGGCAAGCCGCCGTGAAGCAGAGCTTGCTCCCGATAAGCCCGATTTGCAGTGTAAGCTGGGACAGCTCTACTTAACAGACGGAAACATTGATGAAGCGTATTATTGCTTTGAACAGACACTAAGATACGACCCGAACAATAGTCAGGCTTATTTCCTTATGGCAAAAATTCATATGCTTAACAGTGAGTATGACAAGGCGCATGAGCTGTTTGACAAGCTGCTGAAAATAAATAAAAGCCACCCGCTGATTTATGGAGAGCTTGCTGTACTGTATGCCATAGAAAATAATGCTGAAAAGGCGAATGAAATCTGCAAAAAGGCTATTTTGTGCGGCTATAAGGACTGCAATGAGCTTAAAGCGCGTATAGCCGCTATGTTGGCTGCACCCAAAGCGCAGGCTAACTCCGAGAATTTCGGCGCAGAAAATGCAGGAGGTAATGTGAATGCTGGAAATGAATAACGGCAGTGAAATCACCGCCGCAGGCAGCAGAATTGTAGAACCTGCATATAATGAAGCGGATACGGATATTGAGTACAGTCTGCGCCCCAAAGCTTTAAGCGAGTATATAGGACAGGAAAAGGTAAAGGAGAACATGGCGGTCTATATCGAAGCGGCGAAAAAGCGCGGAGAGTGCCTCGACCACGTTCTTCTGTACGGTCCCCCAGGACTTGGAAAAACAACGCTTTCATGCATAATTGCAAACGAGATGGGCGTAAATATCCGCGTTACTTCGGGACCTGCCATAGAAAAGGCGGGCGACCTTGCGGCGCTGCTTACAAATCTTCAGCCCAACGATGTGCTGTTTATCGACGAGATACACCGTATGTCGCGTCAGGTGGAGGAGGTTCTGTATCCCGCAATGGAGGACTATGTCCTTGATATAATCATGGGCAACGGACCCTCGGCGCGCTCTATCCGTATAGACCTGCCGCATTTTACGCTTATCGGTGCAACCACCCGTTCGGGTCAGCTTTCAGCGCCGCTTCGCGACCGCTTCGGCGTGGTTCAGCGGCTGGAGCTTTACAGCCCCGAGGAGCTTTGCGATATCGTTCAGCGCTCCGCGATAATCCTTGCCATTCCATGCACAAGGGACGGCGCTATGGAGATTGCAAAGCGCTCACGCGGTACGCCGCGTATCGCAAACCGCCTGCTAAAGCGCGTGCGCGACTTTGCCGAGGTTTTGGGCAACGGCAGGATAGACCGCGAAATTGCCGATATTGCGCTTGACCGTCTTGAAATCGACAAGCTTGGTCTTGACAGCCTTGACAAGCGCTTCCTTGAAATGATAATCAAGGGCTATAACGGCGGACCTGTCGGTCTTGAAACGCTTGCTTCGGCGCTTGGCGAGGAAAGCGTAACGCTTGAGGAGGTTTGCGAGCCTTTTCTTATGCAGCAGGGCTTTATCGCAAGAACGCCGCGCGGCAGAACCGCAACCGCGCTTGCATATAAGCACCTTGGTATTGTAAAGGACGGTCAGCAGACATTAGAATAATGCGGCAAAAAATATATTATATCGGGGGAAATGTAACCATGGCACGAATTTTCGGAACCGACGGCGCGCGCGGCGTTGCCGTAACAGAGCTTACCTGCGAGCTTGCAATGCAGATTGGCAGAGCCGCGGCTTATGTACTTACAAGGGAAAGCGGCAAGTCGCACCCGCGTATTCTGGTTGGCATGGATACGCGCGTTTCGTCAAGAATACTGGAAAGTGCGCTTGCGGCAGGTCTGGCTTCGGTGGGGGCAAACGCGGAGCTTCTGGGTGTTGTTCCAACGCCTGCCGTTGCGTATCTTGTAAGAGAATATAAAGCCGACGCGGGCGTTATGATTTCCGCTTCTCATAATTCCGTTGAGTATAATGGCATAAAGCTGTTTTCGGGCGAGGGCTTCAAGCTTCCCGACAGCGTTGAGGAGGAGATAGAGGCGCTTATTCTTGACCGTCCCGAGGAAATTACCCTGCGTGATGGTACAGATGTTGGAACAATCATGCGCCGCTCAAAGGCTGCGGACGATTATATCGGCTACATACAGCGCTGCGCGGATATCGACCTTTCGGACATGAAAATAGGCTTTGACTGCGCAAACGGAAGCTCAGCCGCTACCGCAGAAAAACTGTTTTTGGGTCTTGGCGCAGACGGCAGCTTTATTGCAAACGCTCCCGATGGAACAAATATAAATGACAACTGCGGCTCTACGCATATTGAAAAGCTTGCAGCGTATGTAAAGCAGAACGGTCTGCTTGCAGGCTTTGCCTTTGACGGCGACGCCGACCGCTGCCTTGCGGTTGATGAAAACGGCAGCGTTGTTGACGGCGACCGCCTTATCGCGGTGGTTGCAAAGTACCTAAAGGGCGCGGGCAGGCTGCGCGGAAATACGGCGGTTGTCACGGTTATGAGCAACCTTGGCTTCCATGATTATATGAAGCAGAACGGCATGGATACGCTGTGCGCCAAGGTGGGCGACCGCTATGTGCTGGAGGAAATGCTGAAGCACGGCTATAACATCGGCGGCGAGCAGTCGGGACATATAATCCTGCTTGACTATGCAACCACGGGCGATGGTCAGCTTACCGCGGCAATGCTGCTTAAAGTAATGAAGGAAACGGGCAAGAAGCTTTCCGAGCTTGTCTGCGATATCAAGGACTATCCCCAGCTTCTGGTAAACGTAAAAATAACCGAGCAGGGAAAGGGCAGATGGAGCAATACCCCCTCCATAACCGAAAAAATCGCCGAGGCTGAAGCACAGCTTGCCGGCAGCGGCAGGGTGCTTGTGCGCGAAAGCGGCACAGAGCCTTTGGTGCGCGTTATGGTTGAGGGCAAGGATACGCAGCTTGTAAAGCGCCTTGCAGATACCATAGCAGAGGAAGTAAGGGTTTGCCTTTCGTAAGGAGAAGTTATGCTTGTTTGCGCAAATAACGGGAATTTTCCCGCAGATAATACAGAGCAGCTAAGCGCGGCGCTTAACGCGGCGTGCGGAGAAATCTGGCTTGGCGAGGACGCGGACAGCTACCCCTGCATTGCAATTCTTTGCTGCGAGGAGGGCGCTTCGCTGAATTACTTTGAAAGCCATGGCGGCACGGCTTATGTTTCCGTTGGCGATAAGTCCCTGCGCGGAGTGCTTGATGTAAATATAGACGGTGAAATGTATCAGATAGAGCGCCGTCAGCTTATTCCGCATGAAAAGCTTATTGCGCTTGCCGAGGAATTTATGCACGAAATGACGCTTCCAAAATGTATTGAATGGGAACAACTTTAGCTACTGAAAAACGAGGACAGTGCAATGAGATTATCAGACAAGTGGCAGGATTACTGCCTTATCGACACATCAAACGGCGAGCGTCTGGAGCGCTGGGGCGATGTCACGCTTATCCGTCCCGACCCGCAGATAATATGGAAGTGCGAGGGTGGCGCGTCCGAATGGCGCAGCGCTCACGCAAAATACAACCGTTCATCTTCGGGCGGCGGCAGCTGGGATTACCGCAGAAAGCTTCCCGAAAGCTGGCAGATAAAATACGGCGACCTTACCTTTATGGTAAAGCCGACAGGCTTCAAGCACACGGGACTTTTTCCCGAGCAGGCGGTAAACTGGGACTATTGCATAAACGCAATTGAAAACGCAGGCCGTCCGATAAATGTGCTTAATCTGTTTGCCTATACAGGCGGAGCAACGCTTGCCTGCGCAAAGGCGGGCGCTTCTGTGTGCCATTGTGACGCGGTAAAGGGCATGGTTGACTGGGCGCGTACCAACGCAAAGCTTTCGGGGCTTTCCGATAAGCCGATACGCTGGATTGTCGATGACGCGGTAAAGTTCATCGGGCGCGAGATACGCCGCGGCACGCGCTATGACGGCATAATCCTTGACCCCCCAAGCTACGGCAGGGGAACAAACGGCGAGATGTGGAGGCTTGAGGATAATATTTACGACCTTATGGTTATGATTACCCGGCTTCTTTCGGATAAACCGCTGTTTGTGCTTCTCAACAGCTACACAACGGGTCTTTCCGCCTCGGTAATGAGCTATCTGCTGCATACAACCATTGGCAGGCGGTTTGATATAGACGTGCTTTCAGAGGAAATAGGCTTGCCCGTAAAGCAGACAGGCATGGCGCTGCCCTGCGGAAGTACGGCGATAGTAAGCTTCAGATAAAAACGGAAATTATGGTACTGCCTTAATTCCTCATGAAAATAAGAGGTAGAACAATTGAACATTATAGAAGTAGAAAATCTCAGCTTTGACTATATAACCCGCGATGAAGAGGGCAATATCACCGAGCGCACCAACGTGCTTAAAAACCTTAACCTCACCGTGCCGCAGGGACAGTTTCTTGCCGTGCTTGGTCACAACGGCTGTGGAAAATCCACGCTGGCAAAGCATTTCAACGCTATACTCACCCCGACGGAGGGCAGGGTTATTGTTGATGGAATTGATACCGCAGACGAGGACAGGCTGTTCGACGTCCGTCAGACGGTGGGCATGGTTTTTCAGAACCCCGATAATCAGCTTGTTGCAACCATTGTTGAGGAGGACGTGGCTTTCGCTCCCGAAAATCTGGGCGTTCTGCCGGAGGAAATACGGCAGCGTGTTGACAGCGCCCTTAAACAGGTGGATATGTATGAGTACCGCGAACACGCGCCACACCAGCTTTCTGGCGGACAGAAGCAGCGCATCGCCATTGCGGGAATAATCGCCATGCAGCCGCGCTGTATCGTTATGGACGAGCCTACCGCCATGCTTGACCCCAAGGGCAGGCGCGAGGTTATGCAGACAATAAAGCGTCTTAATAAGGAAAAGGGCATTACCGTTATCCTTATAACGCATTATATGGAGGAGGCTGCGCAGGCTGACCGCGTTGTTGTAATGGACAAGGGCAGGATAATAATGGACGATATTCCGCAGAAGGTGTTTTCCCGCGAGGAGGAGCTTGAAGCGGTGGGTCTTGACGTTCCGCAGGTGACGGAGCTTGCAAACAAGCTGCGAAAGGGCGGCGTGGATATTTCCTCCGAAATTATATATGAGCGGCAGTGTGCCGAGGCTATTGCGGCGCTTCAAAAAAATGGCGAGCTTCACTTGCCGCAGCGCGTTCAGCTTGACGAGCGCAAAAAGGATACAGACGGCATAATAGAAACCAAGGGCTTAACCTATAAATACAGCGTTGGTACTCCGTTTGAGAAAACGGCGGTGGACCATGTAAGTCTATCAGTCAAAAAGGGCGAGTTTGTCGGAATTATAGGGCATACGGGCAGCGGAAAATCCACGCTTATCCAGCACCTTAACGGTCTGATAAAGCCCACCTACGGCGAGGTTCTGATTGACGGCACAGATATATGGGGCAAGAATGTAAATATCCGTGATATCCGCTTCAAGGTGGGAATAGTTTTCCAGTATTCCGAGCATCAGCTTTTTGAGGACACGGTAGAAAAGGATATCGCCTACGGTCCCAAGAACATGGGTCTTGCCGAGGAGGAAATAAACCGCCGTGTAAGCGAGGCAGCAGAGATTATGGGTATTACCCACCTGCTTCAGCGCTCTCCGTTTGAGCTTTCGGGCGGACAGCAGCGCAGAGCCGCGCTTGCGGGAGTTCTTGCAATGAACCCCGAGGTGCTTATCCTTGACGAGCCTGCCGCAGGTCTTGACCCTAAGGGCAGGGACAAAATCCTTGGCATGATAAAGCAGTATCATGAAAAATACGGCAAGACGATACTTCTTGTGTCGCACTCCATGGAGGATATAGTAAAATATGCCACTAAGGTGCTTGTGATGAACAAGGCAAAGCTGTTCTGCTATGACGATACCGACAGGGTGTTTGAGCGCACCGATGAGCTTGCAAAAATCGGTCTTGATGTTCCGCAGATAACCAGAATGTCGCATATCCTCAAGGAACTGGGAACCGATATAGGAAACGATATATATACAACCGACAGGGCGGCACAGCGTCTGCTTGCCCTTATAAAGGGACAGAACAAATGATAAAGGATATAACGATAGGACAGTATTTCCCCGGAAATTCTGTTATACATCGGCTTGACAGCCGCGTAAAGATACTTCTTGATATACTGTATCTTGTGGCAATCTTTGCCTCACAAAGCTATACGGGCCTGCTGCTGTGTATGCTGTTTATAGTATTCTGTTATATGCTGGCGCGGATAAAGCTTGTAATGATATTAAAAAGCATAAAGCCGATACTGCCGCTGATGATTTTCACAGCGCTGCTTAATCTGCTTTTTGTAAAGGGTGCAGAGCCGCTTTTTCAGTGGTGGATAATTACAATTTATCCCGAGGGCATACGCATGGCTTCGTTTATGCTTATCCGTGTTATTGCGCTGATTGTGGGAATGTCGCTGCTTACCTATACAACCTCGCCAATAATGCTTACGGACGCTATTGAAAGGCTGCTGTCGCCGCTTAAAAAGCTTCACTTCCCCGTGCATGAGCTTTCCATGATGATGACAATTGCGCTGCGCTTTATCCCTACCCTTGTAGAAGAAACCGACAAGATTATGGCGGCGCAGAAGGCAAGGGGCGCACAGCTTGACAGCGGCGGTCTTATCAAAAAGGCAAAGGCGCTTATTCCTGTGCTTATTCCGCTTTTTGTTTCGGCGTTCAAGCGCGCAAACGAGCTTGCAACCGCTATGGAGTGCCGCTGCTACCGCGGCGGCGACGGCAGGACAAGGCTGCGCCAGCTTAAAACCGCCCCGCGCGATTATGCTGCGCTGCTTGTTATGCTTGCGCTGCTTGGCGGCGTTATCGCGGTTAATTTCTTTCCCGCAATTCTTCCGTAAACGGTGAACAGCATGAGAAATCTTAAAGTATTCATAGCCTACAACGGCGCGGCTTATCATGGCTTTCAGCGGCAGGATAACGCTGCAACCGTGCAGGAAACCGTTGAAAAGGCGATAGGCAGGCTGCTTAAAATTCCCGCTCCTGTTATCTACGGCTGTTCGCGCACGGATACGGGCGTTCACGCAAGGCAGTTCTGCTTCAATGTGCATATAGACAACAAAATCCCGTGCGAGGGCTTTGTAAAGGGCATGAATACGCTGCTTCCGCCCGATATCGCCGTGCTTTCCTGCGAGGAGGCAGACGACAGCTTCCACGCGCGCTATAACGCAAAGGGCAAGGAGTATGTATATCTTATCAGCAATAAGCCGCAGCGCGATGTGTTTTTGCAGAATTTGGCGTTTCACTATCCCTACAAGCTTGATATAGCGGCAATGAACAGCGCCGCGCGGCTGCTTGTGGGCGAGCATGATTTTGGCGGCTTCTGTCGGGCAGAGGGCAGGGCGCGTATGAAAACCACCGTGCGCACAGTGTACGACCTTAACGTAACGCTGAACGGCGATGTGTGCGAGGTGCGAATAAGCGGAAACGGTTTTTTGTATAATATGGTAAGAATAGTAACGGGAACGCTGCTTTATATAAGCGAGGGCAGACGTACCGAGCAGGATATAATCAACGCGCTTGAAACGGGCGACCGTGCGCTCGGCGGCATAACGCTGCCGCCGGAGGGTCTGTATCTCAACAAGGTTTATTACTGACGGCAGGGAGGGTGTATATGGAGGAACGCAACGATATAAACAAATTCCGCAAAAAGCGGGCCAGAGAAAAGCTGATATTCAGGCTTGCACTGGTGCTGCTGATTGTGCTTGCGGCGCTGCTTGTGGTGCTTAACTGGGGCAGTATCATCGCTCCGTTAAAGGACGCTGCGCTTGATGTAGGCGAGGGCGGTTTTCCGGTGGAGCTTCCCGGAAGCGTAAGCTATACGCTTGACGGACTGGGCGAGAACTTTTATCTGCTTACGGATACTTATATCTACACCTACAACAGCGAGGGCGCGCGTATCACCGATGAACAGCACGGATTTCAGAACCCTGTGTCGCTGTCAAACAGCAAGCGTGTGCTTGTATATGACAAAAACGGCAAGGAGTTCAGCCTGTTCTCCCGCACGGGCAGCGTATATACGGGCAGCGTTGAGGACAGTATTGTTTTCGCTTCCATAGGAAACAGCGACCGCTGCGCGGTGGTTACAACCTCTGCAAGATATTCAAACTATCTGTATGTATTCAACGGCGAGGGCAAGCAGATTTTCCGCTGGGCTTCTCCCGATTATAAGATAATGCAGGCGGAGTTTTCGGCTGACGATAAAAGCATATTTGTCGCGGCGCTTGGCGCGCAGCAGGGAAGCCTTCAGCTTAATCTGATACGCTTTGACCTTGATAACGCCGAGTCGCATATATGGCAGACCCCTATCGGCAGCGATATTTCGTATTCGCTTGAACAGGCTGATAACAGGCTTTATGTTGTAACGGGCGGCGGCAGCTATCTTGTTGATTGCGAAAGCGGCGAGATTGTTTCGGGCTGCACCTTCAGCAGAAGCATTACCGATATCCCGCGCACAGATATGTTCAGTGTTGTTTTCAAGGATACCGCTTCAAGCGGCGATATCCTGACGGTTTACAATCGGTCGCTGGAGCCTGCGGCAACGCTGTACATAAACAACCTTACCTGTATGAGAGAGCGCGGCGGCTGCTTTTACGTTCTCAGCAGTCAGCAGATAAATTCGTATGACAGTGCGCTTCAGCCGCTTAAAACCTATGAGCTTGACGATGTATATTCTGATATGATAGTAATGAACGGATATGCATATCTGCTTGGTTATAACGTGGTTCAGCGCGTGGAACTTTGATATTCGTCTGAAATGAAGGGAGTACAATGATGTCACAATTTGCGGTAATATATGATATAATTACGGTTGGTCTGCTTGTGGGAATGCTTTTTGCGGGTCTTAGAAAAGGCTTTGCAAGCGCGGTGGTAAGCCTTGCGGCGGTTGCGGTTGCGTTTATCTGCGCAATGGCAGTCAGCGAGCCTGTTTCAAACGCGGTGTATTCCTCTTTTGTGGAGCAGCCTATTGAGCAGGCGGTAAGCTCTGCCATTGATGAAACGGTCGGCGCGGTCACGCTTGCGCCGCTTTCCGGTGCAGATTACAGCGCCGTAAGGGTAAACGGTGTTTCGGTTGAGGATATGCAGCCCGACTTCGGCGAGCAGAACAGGGTTACGCTTGACCTGTCCGATGTTGACCTCAGCGGCACAGGCATAACGGCTGCGCAGCTTTCTGCATACGGTATTCCCGCCGATGCGGATATAAGCAGCGTCAGCGGAAAAACCGCAAAGTTCACAAAAACCGATGTGGAGCGTTACGGTCTGGGCAAGATGATAGTGGCGCAGGTAATCGCGGTAAACATAGAAAATTCAGATTTCTTCGGCGACATTGCAGAGTTTGCAAAGCAGGTGGGCGACGCTGTTCCACTGTTCTTTGGCGGAATGGCTGAGGAAATAGCGGACGGCAGCGCTTCTGCGCTGCGCTCGGTTGTGCTGATAATGCAGTCCGGTTCCTCAAACTTCAAGGAAGCTGTTATCAACGGAATTATAGAGCCGTGCGTAAAGATATTTGTGCAGACGATTGTGTTTGTCGTTATATTCATCATCGTGGCGGTGGCGCTTGGCATTGCTTCCAAGCTGCTTAAGTTTGTAAATAAAATTCCGCTTATCGGCGGTCTTAACGCGCTTTGCGGCGGACTTATCGGCATTGTGCAGGGCGTTATTGCCGTGTTTGTTGTCTGCATTGCTGTAAGGCTTATCACCGTTTTAAGCGGAGGGACTATAATGTTCTTCAATTCGGCTGATATCCAGTCAACTTTTATTTTCAAGGTGTTCTATAATTTTGAGTTTCTTAATTTCATAAATTGATAAAGATTGGGTGAATAATTATGATTATGTGTTCAAGGTGCAAGCAGCGTCCCGCAGTGGTGTTTATTTCTTCAATGCAGGGAACAGACCGCAAAAACGAGGGGCTTTGCCTTAAGTGTGCAAAGGAGCTTGGTATGCCGCAGATTAACGATTATCTTCAGCAGATGGGAATATCCGAGGACGATTTTGAAAATGCCTATGACGCTGTTTTTGATGAGAACGGAATGCCCGATGGCGAGCTTCTGAAGCATCTGGGTCTTGATATCGGAAACGATGAAGATGATGAAAACGATGAAACTGCCGAAAACGGCTTTGAGCAGGGCGGCGCAAACACCATGCCAAGCTTTCTTAAAAACCTGTTCGGCGGCATGGATAAGCCGCGTTCTGACAGCAGTGAAGCCGAAAACGATAAAAAGCCGAAGAAAAAGGAAAAGACCGATAAAAAGCGCAGAAATCTTGAAACCTACTGCACCAATCTCACAAGGCGTGCAAAAAACGGCGAGATTGACCGCATAATCGGCAGGGACAAGGAGATTTACCGCGTTTTGCAGATACTGTCAAGGCGCTCCAAAAACAACCCCTGCCTTATAGGCGAGCCGGGCGTGGGCAAGACCGCCATCGCGGAGGGCATTGCGCTGCGCCTTGTCAGCGGCGATGTACCGTTCAGGCTTCAGGGAAAGGAGCTGTACCTGCTTGACCTTACCGCGCTTATCGCAGGAACACAGTTCCGCGGACAGTTTGAAAGCCGTGTAAAGGCGCTGATTGAGGAGGTAAAAACCGCAGGTAACATTATTCTGTTTATTGACGAGGTTCACAACCTTGTCGGCGCGGGCGACTCCGATGGCACTATGAACGCGGCGAATATGTTCAAGCCCGCGCTTTCCCGCGGCGAGCTTCAGGTAATCGGCGCAACAACGTTCAACGAGTACCGCAAGCACATTGAAAAGGACAGCGCGCTTGAGCGCCGTTTCCAGCCTGTTACAATAAACGAGCCTACCATTGATGAAACTGTGGAGCTGCTTGAGGGCATTAAGGAATACTATGAAAATCATCACAAGGTGAAAATTTCCTCTCAGCTTACAAGAATGTGCGCGGTGCTTTCGGAGCGTTATATCAACGACCGCTTCCTGCCCGACAAGGCAATAGACCTGCTTGACGAATCCTGCGCCTGTGCAAGCCTTGTAAACGAGGATATCACGGAATACGAAAAGCTTAAAGCCGCAACTGAAAAGCTGCGCGCAGACGAAAACGAGATGGGCAGCGCCGCCGAGGTGGATTATGAAAAGCTTGCCGAGATTAAGACGGCAATCGCCAAGAACGAGGCGCGCATAAACGAAATCAAGGATAAGGCGGAGAATGTTGAGGTAACAATGGACGATTTGTCCAAGGTTATCGAGATGTGGACGGGTATTCCCGCAAACAAGATAAAGGAAACAGAGTACAAGCGCATTGCAAAGCTTGAGGATAACCTTAAAGCCAAGGTTATCGGACAGGACGAGGCTTGCAGACTTGTTGCCAAGGCGATAAAGCGCACCCGCGTGCAGCTTTCGGAGCGCCGCAGACCCGCTTCGTTTATTTTTGTAGGTCCTACGGGCGTTGGAAAAACCGAGCTTGTAAAGGTGCTTGCCAAGGAAATGTTTGATACCGTTGAGCCGCTTATCCGCCTTGATATGTCGGAGTATATGGAAAAGCACAGCGTTTCAAAGATAATCGGCTCGCCTCCCGGATATGTCGGCTATGACGAGGCAGGACAGCTTACAGAGCGCGTGCGCAGAAAGCCGTACTCCGTTATCCTGTTTGACGAGATTGAAAAGGCTCACCCCGATGTAATGAATATCCTGCTCCAGATTCTTGACGAGGGCAAGATAAACGACGCGCACGGCAGGTCGGTAAGTTTTGAAAATACCGTAATCTGCATGACGTCAAACGCCGGTTCGGGAAGCACGGTAGGGGGAATAGGCTTCAGCAAGACGGAGGGCGATATCAGCAAGGAACGCGCCATGAAGGGACTGCGCGACTTCCTGCGTCCCGAGTTCCTTGCGCGTATTGACGAGGTTGTGGTTTTCATGCCGCTTTCCAAGGAAAGCTATGCAGAGATTGCGAAGCTTATGCTGTCAGAGCTTGAAAATCCGCTTAAGGAAAAGCAGATTGAGCTTTCCATTCCCGATGACGTATACACCGCGGTTGCGGAAAAATCCCACGGCGGCAAATACGGCGGCAGAGATATCCGCAGGGTTATCCGCAGCGATATTGAGGACGTTATCGCCGAAACCATCATTGACAATGCCGATAAGCAGCTTGAAAAAATCAGCATAACCGCCGAAAACGGCGAAATAAAGGTAACCGCGCAATGAGCGTTGTTGTGATAACGGGCGGCACAGGCGCTATCGGCAGCGCCATAGCCGCAGAGTTCGCCGCGACAGATGATGTGGTTATCACCTATAATTCCCGCAGCGATGAGGCGGAGCGCCTTTGCAAAACGCTTCGCTGCACTTGTGTGCAGATGGACGCTGCCGACAGAGCCTCGGTTGACGCGGCAGCGGCAGAGATACTTAAAAGCTACGGTCATGTGGACGTGCTTGTAAACAACGCAGGCATATCCCAGATAAAGCTGTTTACCGATATAACGCAGGAGGACTGGCACCGCGTGATGTCGGTTGACCTTGACGGCTGCTTCAATGTTACGCAGGCGTTTGTCGGCTCTATGATTTCGCGCAAAAGCGGCGCAATTGTAAATATTTCCTCCGTGTGGGGAGTTCACGGCGCTTCGTGCGAGGTGGCGTATTCCGCCGCAAAAGCGGGCGTCATAGGCATGACAAAGGCGCTTGCCAAGGAGCTTGGCGCAAGCGGAATTACGGTAAACTGCGTTGCCCCCGGCGTTATCGACAGCCCCATGAACAGCGCACATTTATCGGCGGACGAGCTTTCGCAGCTTGCCGAAAGCACTCCGCTTATGAGGCTGGGCAGGGCAGAGGAGGTAGCGCGCGCAGTGCGCTCACTTGCCGAAAACCGTTTCATCACAGGTCAGATACTCGGCGTTGACGGTGGTTTTTATTGATTTGTAAAAAATAATCCCGCTTAATTGCAAAACTTCGTCATAAAAAACGCAAAAAACGGTTGAAATTTGTTTGTAAATGTTGTATAATAATACTTGTATGATGATTTGGCGTCTGTGTGACAGAACGCTAAAAATAAAAGGAGATTATTATGAGCTTAGCACTTTCCTTTTTATCCGCTGCCGCTGCTGAAACTCCTGGCGTTATCGACAGGCTTCAGGATTATGTCGAAACGGAGGACTTAACCGTAGCACAGCAGCAGCTTGCCGACCCCGATTACTGGAGCTCGGTTGGTATTATCACCTTAACGGGTATGCTTTTCGTTTTTGTTATCCTTGCGATACTCATTCTGTTTTTCTGGGGCATGGGTAAGTTCTTTGAAACAAAGGATAAACGCAAGGCGGTTAAGGCTGCCGCAGCCAAGGCAAACGCGGTTGAAGCCGCTCCTGCCGCAGAAGCTGTTGAGGAAGCCGAGGATTATGACGACAGCGACGACGATGAGGTTATCGCGGTTATCAGCGCGGCAATTGCTGCATATTCAGAAGCTGACGGAAAACAGTATGCAATCAGAAGCATAAAGCGCAAGGACAGCAGAACCCGCTCTGCATGGAGTCTTGCGGGCATAGGCGATAACACGCGCCCATTCTGAAAATCGGACGGAAAGGACAAATAAACCATGGAAATATTCGTTAGTACCATAGACGGACTTGTCAAAAGCTCTGGTTTTATGGGCTTTATTGCCGAGGGCGGCTGGCAGAACATAATTATGATTCTGGTTTCCTTCGTGCTTTTCTACCTTGCAATTGTTAAGGAGTGCGAGCCTTTGCTTATGCTTCCTATTGCTTTTGGTATGCTGCTTACAAACCTGCCTATGACGGGTCTTTATCACGCAGAGTTGTGGAATCCCGCAACCAACCCCTACTTTGCTCCCGAATATATAGAGCAGGCAGGCGGTGTCGTGGTAAATTATGTGAAGGAAACCAGCCTTGATTACGGCAGAGTGCTTCACGATGGCGGTCTGCTTGATATGCTTTATCTTGGAGTTAAGCTTGGCGTGTATCCTCCGCTTATCTTCCTCGGCATTGGTTCTATGACCGACTTCGGTCCGCTGATTGCAAACCCCAAAAGCTTCCTGCTTGGCGCGGCTGCACAGGGCGGCATCTTCTTTACATTCCTTGGCGCTTGCGCTATGAACCTTACTGGTCTTGCAGACTTTACCCTTAAAGAGGCTGCTTCAATCGCTATCATCGGCGGTGCAGACGGACCTACGGCTATCTTCCTTACCTCAAGGCTTGCTCCGCAGCTTCTTGGCTCTATTGCGGTTGCGGCATACTCCTACATGGCGCTTGTTCCCGTTATCCAGCCGCCCATCATGAGGCTGCTGACAACCGAGAAGGAGCGTTCCGTAAAGATGGGTCAGCTTCGTCAGGTAACAAAGACGGAAAAAGTTATTTTCTCCATTGCCGTTACGGTTATCGTTTCCCTTGTAGTTCCCGATGCGGCTTCCCTTGTTGGTATGCTTATGCTTGGCAACCTTATGAAGGAGAGCGGAGTCTGCGACCGTCTTGTAAAGACCGCCCAGAACGAGCTTATGAATATCATTACGATATTCCTTGGAACAACTGTCGGCGCAACTACGGTTGCGGGCAACTTCCTTAATCCCAAAACGCTGTTTATTATCCTGCTTGGTCTTATTGCGTTCTGTATTGGTACTGCCTGCGGCGTGCTGCTTGGCAAGCTGATGTATGTAATTTCCCGCGGCAAGATAAATCCGCTTATCGGCTCTGCCGGCGTTTCCGCAGTTCCTATGGCTGCGCGCGTATCGCAGAAGGTGGGTCAGGAAACAAACCCCTCCAACTTCCTGCTTATGCACGCAATGGGTCCCAATGTTGCGGGCGTTATAGGCTCTGCTGTTGCGGCAGGTGTGCTGCTTAGCGTGCTTGGCTGATAAAAATGCGGCTGTGCAGATTGCGCAGCCGCTTTTGGTTAAAACATAACAACAAGCGGATTGTCGGGCGGTTGGCGCACGGCAATTCCGCTTTATTGAAGTTAATCGGGTGGCAGTATGGAGTTGAAATTTCTTTCTCCCACAGAAAATGATGCGGAGTGGCTTTATAATCGCCTTGTAAACGGATTTCGGCATTATAATCCCAATATGTTTGATATCGAGCGGGAGCTTATGCAGATTTATCGGCGCGTTAAGGATAATTTTGGCAGCTATAAGCTTGTAAAATATGGCGGCGAAAAGGCAGCGTATTACTATTTCCACAAGAACGGCGATATGATGATGCTTGAGGATATCTATGTGCTGCCGCGCTTCAGAAACCACGGCATAGGCACATCTATAGTCCGCAGATGCATATCCGAAACCGAGCAGCCGCTTTATGCCGAGCTTTACTATTACAATGTTTACGCAATGTCGCTTTTCAGACATAACGGCTTTGTTGTTGCCAAGCGGCTTGGTGCGCGCAGATGTATCGCGGTGCATGAAAATCAAGGCAGCCGGTCGTATACAAATGATCGGTACTTTACAGAGATAATGTTTTTCGGGCGCGGTGTGTTTACATATTAAATTTACGCAAAAAAATAAGGGGCGTCTGACCCCTTATTTTTTTTGATGTTTTGATTTTCGCGTTCAAGTGAGTATTCGTTCATCGCAGTATTCGCATATCAGGATATCGCCGTATTTTTTGAAGCTTCTCGGCAGATAATGCTCCGTCTGAGTTACGCATTTGGGATTTGTGCAATGTACATCTCTGTGCAGCTCGCCGGAAAGCAGGGCGTTTGGTCTTAACTCGTTGTTAAGCGTGGAAAGGATAAGCGCCATTCTTACATACATTCCGTAATGCGCCTGCTTGAAGTATGCGGCGCGCGGGTCGCTGTCAACCTCAACGTCAATTTCGTTTACGCGCGGAAGCGGGTGCATAACAATCATATCGGATTTGGCAAGCGCCATCTTTTCGCGCGTAAGTCTGTAAACATTCTTCTGCTTTTCGTATTCCTCGGCGCTGTCGAAACGCTCGCGCTGTATTCTGGTCATGTAAAGCATATCAAGCTCAGGGATAGCCTCGTCTATGGTTTTCGCCTCTCTGAACTCGCAGCCGCGCGCAAGAAGCACATCTTTTATGTACGATGGCAGGGCAAGACTTGGAGTGGAAATAAGTATGAATTTATTGTTTTTATAGCAGGAAAGCGTCTTTAACAGCGAATGTACGGTGCGGCCGTATTTAAGGTCACCGCAAAGTCCGATGGTAAGGTTGTCCAGCCTGCCGATTTCGGTCTGAAGCGTCAGCAGGTCTGTCAGCGTCTGGGTGGGGTGCAGATGACCGCCGTCCCCCGCGTTGATTACGGGGCAGTCCGCATTAAGCGCCGCCGCCTTTGCAGAACCCTCCTGCGTGTGGCGCATAACTATGATATCGGCGTAATTGCTTACGATTTTTATGGTGTCCTTAAGGTTTTCGCCCTTGGCAACAGAGGAGTTACCGGGATTGTCAAAGCCGATTATATTGCCGCCAAGCCGTATCATGGCGCTTTGAAAGCTCATCTGCGTTCTTGTTGACGGCTCGTAGAACAGCGTCGCCATAATTTTGCCCTTGCATTTTTCGCTGTAGCTTTCGGGGCGGCGCATGATGTCCTGTGCAAGGCGCACCATTGCGTTCCATTGGTGTACGGTGTAGTCCTCCGTGTCTATTAAATGATTGAATTTTTGATTCAAGCTGCTCAACCTCCTATTTTTACACTATCCCTATTATAGCAAATAGAATGTCGGATTTCAATAAGTTTTGCAAAAATATATCGGATAATGTATTTGATTTTTTGGGATTATGTGCTATACTATGATATATGATAATTGTTTAAGGAGCTGTTAAAATGCAACCCTTTGTTCACCATGAAAAATATCATGAGGAGTACAGCCGCTGCATTGCCGCCGCCTGTGAGGTTTCGGCGGGATTTGTCACGGCAGCCTTCTATGATATCTCGCTTTCGCGCGTTTTTGCGCGTTCGGTGGCGTTTACGGAGAATTTTGCACCCGAAAATGCCGCCGCAGAGCTTTCAAAGCTTATTTTTCTGGCAATGCGCGAGTATAATATTCCTGCCTCGTCGCTGCAAAAAATCGGCTTCTGCGCGCCGATACATATTTCGGCAGAAATAGAACAGCAGCTAGACCCGTCCGATATGTTTCTGCGGCCGGATACGGAAATTGTCGCGCTGCCCTTTGTAAGCGCCTATGCCGACAGCAGCTTTGCGGCATTTCTCGCTTCGCTTCCTATGGCAGAGGGAACGCTTGCCGTACTGCTTGGCAAAAGCCTTAATCTTGCGTTTTTTACGGGCGGCAGGCTTAAGCTGGCAAGCGTGCCGTTAAGCGGCGCGTTTGACGGCTCGGCATTGGAAAGCGGAATGCGCTGCGAATTTGGCGCTATAGATGAAGTATCGCGCGAGACGAACGGAACTGTCAGCTACTGCGTATCGGGCGACAGCGACAGCGTTGGTATTGCGCCGTCTGCGGCGCTTGATGTTGTCTGCATAATGCTGCGTGACGGAAATCTTGACAGCGACGGCATAATGACCGACCGCGACCTGTTCTATATCGGCGAGGATTACTACATTTCGCAGGGCGATGTAAGGGCGGTGCAGACGGATAAGGCAAAGCTTGCGGCGGCGCTGAACTGCTTTATTGAGCAGTGCGGCACTCCCAATGAGGTTTATCTTACGGGCGAGGCGCTGGCGCAAAAGGGATTTCAGCGTCTTGTGCAGCTTGGCGCTGTACCAGATAATATTGCAGAAGCAGCGCGGTTTTCGCAAAATTCCACCGAAAGCGGAATTGTTGCCGCGCTTACAGAAAACAACGCTATGCAAAGGCTGGAACAGCTTATTTCCGCCGCCGAGGATATAACCGAAAGCATTATGCCGGGTTTTGATGAAAAGTATATGGAAAGCCTTGAATTTGCGCTTGCAGATTAAATTTTGTACAAAATGTTGTAAAAAGCACTTGATTTTTTTCTGCGAAAGTGTTATAATAGAAAAGCATTTAGTATCCGTTGCTGTGTGCTGACATGGCAATGTGTGTTAATGCGCGGCAAAATGCCAAACATTAAAACGGATAGTCCGCTGAAATCAAGGCAGATAGCCTTGGCGTATATCGCTCGAACAGGTCGGTTTCAAGAATATCCGAAAAGTCTAGGAGGAAAAAATGGACGCATTAAAAATCATCGAACAGAGCAGCATGAAGGCTGAAGCCCCCGTTATTGAGGTCGGCGACTACGTTAAGGTAGGCGTTAAAATCAAGGAGGGCGACAAGTTCCGTATCCAGATGTTTGAGGGTACTGTTATCGCTAAGAAGCACGGCGGTATCAACGAAACCTTTACCGTAAGACGTGTAGCTCACGGCTGCGGCGTTGAGAGAGTATTCCCGCTTCACTGCCCCTCTGTTGAAACCGTTGAGGTTGTAAGACACGGTAAGGTTCGCAGAGCTAAGCTCTACTACCTGCGTGACAGAGTTGGTAAGGCTGCTAAGGTTAAGTCCAGAGTCTGATTTATCGTCAGGCAAACCTCATTCATGCAACGCTCCGCCTCGGCGGGGCTTAGCGTGGATATGCTGAGAAAGAGAATGTGCAATGAAGAACAAAAACCTTGAAGAACATCTGACAGATAAAGCAAACGAGATATCCGAAAAAGCTGTCAGACCCTTTGCGGACGCGCTTGACTGGGTGGGAAGCCTTGTCTACGCGGTACTGTTCATGCTTGCGCTTAATCTGTTTGTTTTCAGGTCCATTACTGTTGACGGAAGGTCTATGAACAATACGCTGCAGGACCAGGACCGCGTTATATCATTCAATCTTTTTTACACGCCGCATAGGGGCGACATTGTTGTGGTGCAGGCTGACAGGCTGCGCCAGTCAACCAGTGGGCTTTACGGCGAACCGATTATCAAGCGCGTTATTGCCGTTGCAGGCGATACTGTAAGGTTTGATTTTGAAAAAGGCGAGGTTTATCTCAATGGCGAGCTGCTTGACGAGGATTACATCGCCGAAAAAACGGTGACCGCCGAGAATTGCGAGAGCGGCAGGGACTACATTGTTCCCGATGGCTATGTTTTCGTTATGGGCGACAACCGCAACAATTCAACCGACAGCCGCGATATGCGCGTCGGCATGGTGGACGCCGACCTTATCATGGGTAAGGCTGTGTTCCGCTTTATGCCGTTTGACAGTATGGGGTTATTATGAGCGATGTAGGAAATATCCAGTGGTTTCCCGGTCACATGACCAAAACCCGCCGGCTTATAGAGGCGGATTTGAAAATGGTTGACGCAGTGGTTGAAATCACAGACGCGCGTATTCCCGAATCGAGCCGCAACCCTATCCTCGACGAACTTGTCAGGGATAAGCCGCGCATAATGATAATGAACAAGTGCGATTATGCCGATGACGCCGCAACCGCAAGATGGAAGCAGTTTTACGAAAAGCAGGGGATTACGGTTATCACCTGCGACTGCCGCAGCGGAAAGGGAATAAATAAGTTCCTGCCCGCGGTTAAAAATCTGCTGAGCGACCTTATGGAGCGGCGCAAAAAGCGAGGCATGATTGGCAAGGCTCTGCGGCTTATGGTGGTGGGCATTCCAAACGTAGGGAAAAGCTCGTTCATCAACCGCATGGCAAAAACCAAAAAAACCAAGGTTGGCGACCGTCCCGGCGTTACCCGCGGAAAGCAGTGGGTGGCGATTGACAAGGACGTGGAGCTGCTTGATATGCCTGGCATACTCTGGCCGAAGTTTGATGACCAGACAGCGGCGCAAAGACTTGCGTTCACGGGCGCAATAAAAGACGATGTTATGGATACCGAGGCGCTTGCGAGAGCCCTTGGCGAGCTGCTTTTGCAGGACTATCCCGACCTTATCAAGTCGCGCTACAAGATAGCGGGCGAGGGTGATGTGCTGACAGAAATCGCAAGGGCAAGGGGTATGCTTGTTTCGGGCGGTGAACCCGATACAGAGCGCGCCGCCGCCGCGCTTCTTGACGAGTACAGGGGTGGCAGGATTGGCAGAATTACTATCGAGCAGGCACCCTGACGGGACTGCGTTTTGCACGAATATGGCTGATATGCCGCTGTTTCAGTTTGACAGCATGATACGCTCGGATTTCGGAGTTGTCTGCGGTATTGACGAGGCGGGCAGAGGTCCGCTTGCTGGCGATGTTTACGCCGCTGCCGTTATTTTTGACGAGGGCGTTGTGATTGATGGCATAAATGACAGTAAAAAGCTTACCGAGAAAAAGCGCGATAGTCTTTATGACGAAATTAAGGAGAAGGCGCGCGCATACTGCGTTGCCACTGCTTCTGTCGATGAGATTGAGCAACTTAATATCCTTGAAGCCGCGATGCTTGCAATGCGGCGCGCTTATGAAGGGCTTGCGGTAAAGGCTGATATCGTGCTTGTGGACGGTAACCGTCTGCCGCCGATAGAGGGAAATGTTAAGACCGTTGTCAAGGGCGACGCAACTTCGGCTGCAATAGCTGCCGCCTCCATTCTTGCAAAGGTGGAGCGTGACCGCTATATGTGCGCGCTTGCGCAGCAGTATCCGCAGTACGGCTTTGAAAAGCACAAGGGCTATGGCACAAAGGCGCATTACGCCGCCGTTGACAAGTACGGCTTGTGCCCTGCGCACCGCCCCTCGTTTTTCAAGAAATATTTTGCAGGCAAGAATGGATAAGAAGCGTAAAGGCGACCTTGGCGAGGATTATATCTGCGCTGAGCTGATAAAGCGCGGGCATAAAATTATCCGCCGCAATTTCCGCATAGCGGGCGGGGAGATTGACATAATCTCGCAGGTTGACAGATTTATTGTTTTTACCGAGGTTAAGACGCGCCAGCTTGACAGCATGGTGTCGGGACTTTGTGCGGTTTCGGCTTCAAAGCAGCGGCGCATTGTAAAAACAGCCGATTTTTATCTTTGCAATGTCTATACGCAGGACGGCGCTGAGCCGCTTCAGCCGCGCTATGATATCGCAGAGGTTACAATAACGCGCGGCGAAGCTCCGTTGGTGGTGGGTGCGCAGATTTATGAGGACGCCTTCACTGCCGATGGATTATATACAATATACTAAGCTTCGTGCTAGAAAGGACGACTTTATATGAATTACAGAAGCACCAGAAATTCTTCATTAAAGGTGACAAGCGCGCACGCTATCACAAAGGGTCTGTCTGACGAGGGCGGCTTGTTCGTTCCCGAGAGTATTCCGCAGTTCACTAAGGACGAAATACTTGCAATGACAGATATGCGTTATGCCGACAGGGCGTTTGAGGTTTTCAGCCGCCTGCTGACTGATTTCACGGCAGATGAGGTTCGCCACTGCGTTGACAGCGCATACAACGACAAGAATTTTGATACCGATAATATTGCGGAGATTTCGCACCTGCTTACCGGTACATACGTTCTGGAGCTGTGGCACGGTCCTACCTGTGCATTCAAGGATATGGCGCTTCAGATACTGCCATACCTGCTTACTACTTCGGCAAAAAAGACCGTTGACGGCAAGCAGATTGCAATTCTTGTTGCAACCTCGGGCGATACCGGCAAGGCTGCTCTTGAGGGCTTTAAGGACGTTGACGGCACAAGCATCACCGTATTCTACCCTGAGGACGGCGTGAGCCGTATGCAGAAGCGCCAGATGACCACGCAGGAGGGCGGCAACGTCCATGTGTGTGCTGTTAAGGGCAACTTTGACGACTGCCAGAACGGCGTAAAGGCTATCTTCACCGATAACGCCATTGCAGACAGGCTTGCAAAGAGCAATATCCTGCTGTCCAGCGCAAATTCCATCAACTGGGGCAGACTTGCTCCGCAGATTGTTTACTATATCTCCACTTATGTCGAGCTTGTAAAGAACAAGGAAATTGAGTTCGGCGAGGCTGTGAATATAGTAGTTCCCACAGGAAATTTCGGCAACATTCTTGCTGCGTACTACGCAAAGCTTATGGGTATCCCCGTAAACAAGCTTATCTGCGCTTCCAACAGCAATAATGTATTAACCGATTTCATAAATACAGGTGTCTATGACAGAAACAGAAAGTTCTATACAACCGTTTCTCCCTCTATGGATATTCTGATTTCCTCTAACCTTGAGCGCCTGCTGTACCACCTTTCGGGCGAGAATGACGCCGTTATCAACGAGTGGTTCGGCAAGCTTAAAACCGATGGCAGGTACGAGGTTTCCACCGATGTAAAGGCGAAGATTTCCGAGCTGTTCTATGCAGGCTGCTGCGATGATGAGGCTACAAAGTCCACCATTAAGGATACCTTTGAGAAGTACAGCTATCTGCTTGATACACATACCGCGGTTGCAGTGAAGGTTTATGAGGATTACCGCAAGGCAACGGGCGATACCACAAAGACAATAATCGCTTCCACCGCAAATCCGTATAAGTTCAGCGGCGCGGTTTATGAGGCTGTCGGCGGCGTTATCGATACCGATGACGAGTTTGAGATAATCAGCCGTCTTGAAAAGCTTACCAACACAAAAATGCCCGCTCCGCTTGCTGCCACAAAGGATAAGCAGATACGCTTCACAGGCTCTGTTGAAAAGCAGGAAATGCCCGGTGTGGTTACTGATTTTCTTAAGGCGTAATCGGGAGGCTTGGTGTGCTTTATACAATCGGCGACCTTCATCTTTCTTTAGGCTGCGACAAGCCTATGGATATCTTTTCGGGCTGGAGCAACTATGTTGAGCGCCTTGAAGCCAACTGGAACAGTCTTGTCACCGATGAGGATACCGTAGTGCTGCTTGGTGACCATTCGTGGGCGCTGCGGCTTGAGGACTCCTACAAGGATTTGCAGTTTATCCATTCGCGGCTGAAAGGGCAGAAGATACTGATTAAGGGCAATCATGACCTTTGGTGGGGTACCATGAACAAGCTTAACGGCTACATTGAAAGCTGCGGCTTTACTTCCATCAGGTTTTTGTTCAACAATGCATACCTTGCAGAGGGCGTTGCAATCTGTGGCACGCGCGGTTGGATAAGAGAAAACGGCGAGCAGCCCGACCTTAAGGTGCTTAACCGCGAGGCGGGGCGGCTTGAAGCCTCCGTAAAGGAGGCGCTGAAGCTTGGCGGCGAGCCGATTGCATTTATCCACTATCCGCCGATATACCGCGCCGAGGAGAATGTGTATCTCACCGATGTGCTGCACCGCTATGGCATAAAGCGCTGCTATTACGCGCATCTGCACGGCGCAAGCATAAAGGGCGCGCTTAACGGCGTAAACGGCGGTATAGATTATCGTCTGGTTTCAGCCGACAGCGTGGATTTTACTCCGGTAAAAATAAATCAGGAATACCACCGTATCCCTGAATTTTAACAAAATATCAATGTCCGATGGACAGGAAGGAATTCAGAAAATGGAAATTATTTCCCAGAACAACACCGCAACAAATACTTATACTATTGAGTTTACATTCAGCGCAGAGGAATTTGAGGCTGCTGTAAACACAGCTTTCAACAAGAAAAAGAAAAGCATTACAATCCCCGGCTTCCGTAAGGGCAAGGCAACCCGCCGCATGGTTGAGGCTCACTACGGCGAGGGCGTTTTCTATGAGGACGCAGTAAACTCCCTCTACAACAGCAATATTGTTGAGCTTGTGGATAAGACCGGTCTTGACGTTATAGATGTTGCAGACACAGAGGTTCTTGATGTAAATAAGGAAACAGGCGTTAAGTTTAAGGCTGAGCTTATTGTAAAGCCCGAGGTAAAAATTTCCGATTACAAGGGATTAGAAGTAAAGAAAATCGTCAAGAATGTAAATGATGACGCTGTGAATGCTGAAATTGACAAGATGAGAAGCAGAAACGCAAGAATTGTTTCCGTTGACGACAGGGCTACAATCCTTGGCGATACCGCAGTTATCGACTTTGACGGCTACCTTGACGGCGAGGCTTTCGAGGGCGGCAAGGGCGAGAAGTTCCCGCTGGAGCTTGGCAGCAACACCTTTATCCCTGGCTTTGAGGAGCAGGTTGTCGGCAAGAACATCGGCGAGGAGTTTGACGTAAACGTAACCTTCCCTGAGAACTATCAGGCAGAGAACCTTGCAGGCAAGGCTGTTGTTTTCAAGTGCAAGCTTCATGAAATCAAGGGCAAGGATATGCCCGCGCTTGACGATGAGTTTGTTAAGGACGTAAGCGAGTTTGATACCGTTGACGAGCTTAAGGCTGACGTTAAGACAAAGCTTGAAAAGAAGGCTGCCGACGATATGGAGCAGCAGGTTGACAACGACCTTGTTGAAGCGCTTGTTGCTAAGATGGACGCTGAGGTTCCCGAGGTTATGTACGAGCGCCGCATAAATGAAATTGCGCGTGAGTGGAGCGCTTCAAACCGCATCAAGATTGAGGATTACCTCAAGTACACCGGTATCACAATGGAGCAGTTCAGAGCAAGCTTCAAGGACATCGCAAAGAAGCAGGTTGACCTTCGCCTTTGCCTTGAGCAGATTGCCGCTGACGAGAACATCGAAATCACTGCCGAGGATATAGAAAAGGGCTACGCTGACCTCGCTGAGCAGTACAAGATGGAAATCGACAAGGTTAAGTTGGTTCTTGCAGAGGACGCAATCACAGGCGACCTCAAGATTGAAAAGGCACTCGATATCGTTCGTGATAACGCAAAAATCGAGGAAGTAACAGAATAATTCACAGCTTACGAAAAACCGCGTACACAGTGCGCGGCTTTTCGGTTTGAACCCTTGTCGGCACAAACCGACATATTCCGCATATGGCGGAGAAAGGACGGCAACTATGGCATATATCCCTTACGTTGTTGAGCAAAGCAGCCACGGCGAGCGCTCATATGACATTTTCTCAAGACTTCTCAACGACAGAATTATCCTGCTGCATGACGAGGTCAATCAGGCAACCGCCAGCGTTGTTATCGCGCAGCTTCTTTACCTTGAGGGTCAGGACCCCGAAAAGGATATCTATCTCTATATAAACAGCCCCGGAGGTTCTGTTTCGGACGGACTTGCCATTTATGACACAATGCAGTATATCAAGTGCGATGTGTCTACAATCTGCATGGGTATGGCTGCCTCAATGGGCGCATTCCTGCTGTCAGCGGGCAAAAAGGGCAAGCGTATCGCCCTCCCCAACAGCCAGATTATGATTCATCAGCCGCTTATTGCGGGTGGTGGTCTTTCGGGTCAGGTTACGGATATCCAGATTCGTGCAAATTCGCTTCAGCTTACCAAGGAAAGACTTAACCGCATTCTTTGCGAAAACACAGGCAAGGATTACGAAACAATCTGCCGCGATACAGAGCGCGATAATTTCATGACCGCTGAGGAAGCACTCAATTACGGTCTTATAGACAAGGTTTTCACAAACCGTTCTGAGAACCAATCGTCATAATAGATTCTGACATCAAGTAAAAACAGGGAGGAAAAGCAAAATGATGTTTTGCTCCTTTTGCGGAAAACATGAAAATCAAGTGAGGCGTATCCTCTACGGCAGAGGTGAGAACGCCTTAATATGCGACGAGTGTATCGTTGCTTCATATAATATGCTTATCCAGAATGGCGATATCAAGGGCAAGCCAGTGATAATGCCGTCTGCCGCTGATATTCTGCCCGATTATGAGGAGGAAGAAGCTTACCACTCCGCCCCACCGGAGCTGCTTATGCGTCCGCAGGAGATTAAGGCTTGCCTTGACGAGTATATCGTGGGTCAGGAGGAGGCTAAAAAAATCCTCAGCGTTTCGGTATATAACCACTACAAGAGAACCTTCCTTAACGAGGAAGAACTTGACGATGATGAGGTTGAACTTCAGAAAAGCAATGTGCTGCTTCTGGGTCCCACTGGCGTTGGTAAGACAATGCTTGCGCAGACGCTTGCAAAGCTGCTTAATGTTCCGTTTGCTATTGCGGACGCCACAACGCTTACGCAGGCAGGCTACGTCGGAGAGGACGTTGAAAACGTGCTGCTGCGTCTTATCCAGGCGGCGGATTACGATATAGAAGCTGCTGAGCGCGGAATTATCTATATCGATGAGATTGACAAGATTTCCCGCCGCAGCGAAAACACCTCCATCACCCGCGATGTAAGCGGCGAGGGCGTTCAGCAGGCGCTGCTGAAAATCGTTGAGGGAACGGTTTCCAATGTTCCCCCGCAGGGCGGCAGAAAGCACCCTCATCAGGATTTTATCCAGATTGATACCAAGAATATTCTGTTTATCTGCGGCGGTGCTTTTGAGGGACTGGAAAAGATGATAAGCGCGCGTGTTTCCTCCTCGGCAATGGGCTTCGGCGCTGAGGTCAATTCTAAGAGGGATAAGGAAAGCGCTGCGATGCTTCATAAGGTAAGCCAGGAGGATTTGGTAAAGTTTGGCATAATCCCCGAGCTTATCGGACGTCTGCCTGTTGTTACAGTGCTTGACGACCTTGACGAGGACGCGCTTGTGCGTATCCTTGACGAGCCGAAGAACGCGCTTATAAAGCAGTACAAATATCTGTTCAAGGCTGACAATATCCAGCTTGAGTTTGACGATGATGCAAAGCGCGCGATCGCAAAGAAATCAATAGAGCGCAAGACAGGCGCAAGAGGTCTGCGTTCCATTGTGGAATCTACATTGCGCGATATTATGTTCACCGCGCCAAGTGATGATACTATCAAGAAGATAACCATCACAGCGGGCTGCGTTGACGGAACAGGCGAGCCTGTAATCGAGCGCGGCAGAAAGAAAGCCAGAAAGGCTGAACAGCAGTAATTTAGGCAAGACCATTATTAAATGACAGCGGCAGGCAAAGGCATTTTGTCTGCCGCTTTTCCGGAGATATGTATGGGTACTTTTGAACTTATATACCAACAGGTCAGAAAAATTCCGCGCGGAAAGGTGGCAACCTACGGGCAGATTGCAATGCTTGCGGGAAATCCGCGCTGGTCGCGGGTTGTGGGTTATGCGCTTCATGCAAATCCCAGTCCCGATACAATTCCGTGTTATCGTGTGGTTGACCGTTTCGGCAGACTTTCCACAGCTTTCGCGTTCGGCGGCGTAAACCGCCAGGCTGAGCTGCTGCGCGCGGACGGCGTAGAAGTAGGCGAGGATAACAGAGTGGAACTGGAAAAATATCTTTGGGACGGACTTCTGTAAATTTGTCAATGATGTGAGACTAAAAAAACAAAAAACTTCTGTCAGAAAGAGGAGCGTAGC